>JAQTQJ010000004.1 GCA_028712255.1 Candidatus Omnitrophota bacterium | reverse complement strand
ACCATAAGGCTGCGCTTGATTTAACCAATGTTCTGCCTTTGAAAAACGGCGGGGGAAATTTTGCTTCAGAGATTAATCTTGATGTGGCAGAGAAAGCGCAGATAATTCATACTGGAATAAAAATGATTGACCTTCTTTTTCCTCTGATAAAGGGGTCCAAAAGCGGTTTACTCGGAGGCGCAGCTTGCGGCAAGACTATTCTTATTCTGGAGATCATTCATAATATTATCACTTATCAAAGCGGTACCTGTATTTTTGCCGGAGTTGGTGAACGAATTCGCGAAGGTAATGAACTTTATCATGAATTTATGCGCGCCGATTTATTAAAACGTTCCATATTGATCTTTGGCCAGATGAATGAATCACCTGGCATGCGTTTTGAGGCAGCGCATACCGCGGTTGCCCTGGCGGAAATGATATTAGCCCAGCGTAAAGATGTGCTTTTTTTTATGGACAATGTTTTTCGTTTTGTGCAGGCAGGAAGCGAACTTGCTACTCTTTTGGGGAGAATTCCTTCTGAGGGAGGATATCAGTCGACATTGACCAGTGAAATAAGCCAGTTGCATGAAAGAATCCGTTCTGAGAAAAGTGCCAGTATCACTGCCATCGAAGCGGTTTATGTGCCCGCAGATGACATGACGGATCCGGCGGTTGTGGCGATATTCGCGCACATGGACAGCCTGATTGTTTTATCGCGTTCCCTTGTACAACGCGGGCTTTATCCGGCAATCGATCCTTTGCAATCATCGGCAAATTCTTTAACCCCTGCAGTTGTCGGAAGAAGGCATTTTGATGTTGCCCAGGATGTCTTGCGGCATTTTAGGCGCTATGACGAGTTGGAGCGTATTGTTTCCATTATCGGTAAAGAGGAACTTGCTCCCGAAGAAAAAATTATCTTTGACCGGGCAAAAAAGTTACAGAATTTTCTTTCCCAGCCGTTTTTTACCGCTGAGGTCTATACCGGCAAGCCAGGGGCGTTTGTTGCCATGGAAGATACGATTTCCGGATGTGAGAGGATAATCAGCGGCGAGCTTGACAAGATTGATGAGGGCCGCTTTTATAGCATAGGAAAATTGGAGGATTAAGATGTTCGTATTGTCATTGCGAGGCTACCATAGGCAGCCTCGCAATGACAGTTAATAAATTGGAGAATTAAATATGTCGAATAAATTATTAGGAGAGATGTTGTTAAAAAAAGGTTTAATTACTCAGGAGCAGCTTGATCAGGCACTGAAAGATTCAACTATTCAGGAAGATATGATCGGTAATATTCTGGTTAGTAGAGGCTTATTGGAAGAAGAGCAGTTGCAGAAGGTGCTTTCTGAGCAGTTTAATTTGCCGTTTTTTGCGCATTTAAAAGATGTCAGTATCTCTCTTGATGCGGTTAAGGCTGTGCCGGCAAAACTGGTGCAGCATTATGGTTTTATGCCAATTAGCCTGGAGGGGCCTGTTTTAACAGTAGCAGTGTATAATCCCATGGATGTTTGGCTGGCGGAAAATATTAAATTAAATTTAGGTTTCAGGACAAGCAGGATTCTAACCAGCCGCCATGAAGTGGAGGAAGCGATACAGAAATATTATGGTTCGGTGGCTGGCACAGTAGACAAGATTATGGAAGGTAAGATCAGCCAGGGTACTAAATTAACCAAAGACCAAAGTGTTGAGGATATTGAGAAAAATGCCGATGAGGCTTCGGTAATTAAGTTGGTTAATCAGATAATTACAGAGGCAATTAAGATGCGCGCTACCGATATCCATATCGAAATATACGTGGATAAAATAGTTTTACGTTATCGTATTGATGGAGTATTGCGTGAGATGAAAATGCCGCAGGACGCCTATTATATTGAACCGGCAATCGTTTCGCGTATTAAGATTATGTGCCATTTGGATGTGGTGGAGCATCGCATTCCGCAGGACGGCCGGGCAAAGGTACGCCTGCTTGATGGCACAGAAGTGGACTTAAGAGTTTCCATATTGCAGGGTTATTTTGGCGAGAATGTAGTTATTCGTATTCTGCCATCTCAGGTGTTGTTGGATTTGAATAAGATAGGATTTATGCCGGAAGATTTAAAAACAATCGAAAGGCTTCTGCAAAAACCGCATGGGATTATTTTAATTACCGGCCCTACCGGTAGCGGTAAGACGACCACGCTTTATACTTGCTTAAGCCGCCTGAATCGTAAAGAGGTAAAAATTATTAGTATTGAAGACCCGGTAGAATATGCAATTGAAGGTATAACTCAGATTCATGTTAATCCTAAAGTGGGGCTGACTTTTGCCAGCGCTTTAAGAAGTGTCTTAAGGCATGACCCGGATATAATGATGATTGGCGAGATTCGTGATTCTGAAACCGCGGATCTTGCAATTCGTTCGTCGCTTACAGGCCATTTGGTTTTTTCAACTTTGCACACCAATGATTCCGCAAGCGGTGTTGCCCGGCTTATGGATATGGGGATTGAGCCGTATTTATTGGCTTCTTCGGTTGAGGTAATTATTGCCCAACGCCTAGTTCGCCTGCTTTGCCCATTGTGCAAAGGCAAAGGCTGCGAATCTTGCAGTGAAACCGGCTTTAAAGGCAGAAGGCCAATATATGAGATTATGCTTATTGATGACGATATCCGCGCAATGATTGGCGAGCATAAAAATGCTCAGGAGATTAAGTCTGCCGCCAGAAAAAAAGGTATGCGCACACTTATGGAAAATGGCATGTTTTTGGTTGAGCAGGGCCTGACTACTAAAGAAGAAATTATGCGCGTGGTGGAACTGGAATAATATTCGTCATTGCGGGGAGCGCAGCGACGCCTGCCCGCCAACGGTTTAGTGGCGGGCAGCAATCCAAACCGAGATTGCTTCGGGCACTTCGTGCCCTCGCAATGACTGAGTTTTTAAGAAGCAGGAGGCATTAAGTTGCAATTTATTTATAAGGCTAAGAAAAACCTGAATGAGGTTGTTCAAGACAAGATTGAGGGGGAGAGTATTGAGCAGGTACTTGAAGTATTGCAGGCAAAGGGCCTTGTACCGATCTCTGTTGAGCCATCAAACGGCATACCTGGCCTTGCATCATTATCGCCTGCAACCTCAGCATCAACCAAGGCTAAACCTAAAACTGTTTTGCGGCCAACCGGGAAATGGGGTTTAAAACAGCTGGTTTTGTTTACCCAGAAGCTCTATAACTTGGTTAATTCGCGTGTAGAGCTGCTTAGCGCTTTAAGGCTTCTGGAAAAGAATTGCCAAAATCATACAGAAAAAGCATTGCTGGGTGATATTATAAAGAATATTAAAGACGGTATTTCGTTCTCCGGCTGCCTTAGCCGCTATCCCCAGTATTTTCCGCAGCTTTATATCAATATAATTCATACCGGAGAAGCAACAGGAAAACTCAAAGATGCACTTATTCAACTGTTGGATTATCTGCGCCGGATTGAAGATTTAAAGAGCAAAGTTAAGCAGGCGCTTGCTTATCCTATATTTATGACCTTAGTTGGCATAGGCACAATATTCGTAATGCTTACTTTTGTCTTGCCGCGCATAGCCGGGATGTTCGATGATTTTAAGGCCCAGCTTCCTTTACCCACCCTTATTTTAATGAATATCTCAAATTTTCTTAAAGCCTACTGGATATTTATAATTATATTCATCATTGTTTTGGTTTCCGTATTTAAAATGAAGATGCGGGGGCAGGAAAATGCTTTTAGCCGCCTGAAATATCATATTCCCCTGGTTAAAGATATTATTTATAAACAATCTGTGGCGAATTTCTCTAGAAGCCTGTCTTTGCTTTTACAAAGCGGAGTAAATCTGCTTTCTGCTTTAACTAGCGCCGGGCCATTGATGGGAAATCCTGTTTATGTCGCCCAGCTAGAACAGGTGCGCCATGATATAAGCGAAGGCGTGCCTTTTTCAGATTCACTGGGAAAATTCAAGATATTTCCGGATTTTTTTGTACAGATGATCCGCGTTGGCGAAGAGGGAGGCAGGCTTGACAGCGTGCTTGCGGATATTGCTGTTTCTTATGAAAAAGAAATTGAGGGTGATTTAAAAACCGTTAGTTCCCTTATTGAGCCGGCAATAATTCTGGCTTTAGGTTTGGTTATCGGGGCGATGGTAATTGCTATGCTCCTGCCAATATTTAATATGAATACCCTCATGGGCTAATAACTTTTAACGTCATTCCCACGCAAGTGGGAATCTAAAAAATAGATCACCGCTTTCTAGGCTGTGTATAAATCGT
Source organism: Candidatus Omnitrophota bacterium (assembly GCA_028712255.1). Classification (NCBI taxonomy): domain Bacteria; kingdom Pseudomonadati; phylum Candidatus Omnitrophota; species Candidatus Omnitrophota bacterium. The sequence continues at coordinate 115,640 of JAQTQJ010000004.1, read as the reverse complement.
AAAAGTCCGTCATTCTGAGGCCATATTCGCTTCGCTCAGTGCAGGCTCCGGACGAAGAATCTCGACGATAAAAGAGATCCTTCGCTACGCTCAGGATGACAAAAATGTACTTTTGACACAGTCTGTTCGCGGGGATGAGAAGGCAATTATGCGGACTAAAGTAATTATAGAACTTGCTGAACGTTGGCTCAAGGTTTGTATAGGCCACAAAGTTGTGGTTGAGTCTTTGGCCAATATCGAAAGTGCGGCTATCTCTGCAGCCCTGAGCTCGATATTGAAACAGAATAAATGCGGTAAGAATATTGATGCTTTTGTAGTGCTTAACCGCAATAAAATAACTGTGCGCCGCGTCGACCTGCCTTCACAAGATCCAAAAGAAATTGAACAGATGCTCGGGCTCTATCTTATGCGGCAGATTCCTTATCACAAAGAGGAGGTTTGTTGGGCATATCAGAATTTAGGGTTTGATGGTATAGGCAATAGCCATTTGATTTTAGCTATTGCTTTAAAAAATATTTTCAAGAGTACCGTTAGTTCTTTTGTCCCCGTTAACATCCTTCCGGAATCAATACTGATGAGTTCCCAGGGCCTCCTGCATTATGTGGCTGAGACATGTAAAGACAAGGCGCTCTTACAAGGGCCGTATTTTATCTTGGATATTGACTCAAGCTATAGCGATCTTGTGTTAGTGCATAATCATAAACTGGGCTCAAGCGTTGTTGTCCCCCAGGGTGCTTCTGGGTTGAAAAGCGATGATGAAAAAGAAAAATTTACTATTGAATTGAAACAGGCTCTGGTTGCTTTGAGTAGTGAACTTCCTGATGTTAAATGCGATAGAATATTCTTAACCGGCGCATCCAGAGAGCACCTTATACTTATTGAGGGCATTTTGGTTAAGGATTTTAATCTGAAGGCCCAGTATCTTTCTTCCAAAGAGTATGATAATTTTGTTGCAAGTGGACTAAAAGACATCTCTTTGTCGGCAGTGTTGGGATTTAGTTCACAGATATCCAAAGACGATATTCAATTCGTTCTCCCTGAGCTCCAGATAAAGAAAGAGATGAAGTCCAAGGTGCAGCAGTTAATGATTCTAGGAGTTGTTTTGGTCTACATATTGATTTGCCTGGGCGGTATCGCTTTAGTAAGGCTTCTTCAGCAGCAATCTTATTCCGCAAGCCTTAAGGCCAAGGTTATTTCTTTAAGTAAAGATGCCAAAGAGTTAGACGATATTGCTAATAAATTAAAAATAGCTAAACAATATGTAGATCCTAAGGCTTCGGTATTGCCATCTTTGTATGCATTGGATCGGCTTTGCCCTAGCAGTATAACTATTACTAACTTTAGCTGGGAACAGCAAAAGAGTTTTTCTTTTAGAGGTTATGCCCAGCAGATACCTGATATTTTAAATTTTACCAATACCCTTAGTAACTCTGAATCTTTTAAGGGTGCACAGAACCGTTATACTCGCAGGCGTAAATTAAAAGATAAGGATGTGGTTGATTTTGAGGTTGTCGTAAAATGAGAAAACTTAACACCAAGGAAAAGCTACTATCAATATGCATTGGTTTATTATTAGGATTATTTGTGATAAAAACTTTTGTCCTTGGCCCGATATACGAGAAAACCGCTGTTTTTACCGAAGAAATAGAACAATCTAAAATGGCTATACGTAAGTATGTGGCCCTGGAAGCTAACCGTACGGAAATTCTTAAAGCGCAGAAACAGATTGAAGGATATTCTAGCCTTCGCGGTTCCGATGAAGAACAATCAGCTATGGTAATGAGTAAAGTTGAGGCTGAAGCAAGAAAGTCTAAACTGCAAATATTAGACATGAATTTCGTTGGCTCAAGCAAGGTCAAAGGCGGAGTAGTTAATCTTTACAGCGTTTCTTTACGTGCCGAGGGGCAACTAAAAAATGTTTTGGATTTTATCTCTGGTATTGAAGGAGCCAACATCTTGTTGCAGGTTGAGAAAATTACTTTGTCTGCAAAAGATGACATGGGTACTATATTGAAGATAGATGCAACAATATCAGGAGTTTCGTTTTCTTAGCAGAATAAATATCTAAACCGTCATGCCCGCGGAAGCGGGCATCCAGAGACGGTTCGTACCGAGATTCCCGCTTGCGCGGGAATGACATAAATTAATTTGGATACTAGTATTTATTCATAATTCCCAGGAGGATTAAATGAAGAGAGCTTTTACTTTGATTGAACTAATGTTGGTAGTAATTATTATTGGAATCCTAGCGGCAATGGTTGTGCCTCGTCTTGCTGGCCGCTCCGAGCAGGCCCGCGATCAAGCAGCAAAAACAGATATTAACTCTAGTATTCCCCTGGCACTGGATCTTTATGAAATGGATATGGGCAATTATCCTGAGTCTCTCGATTATTTAAGAACGCGTCCGGGAGCAGGTGGTGAAAATTGGCATGGGCCATATTTAAAGAAGAAGCCCTTGGACCCTTGGGGTAAACCATACATATATAAATCTCCAGGTGAACATAATCAGGGTAGTTATGATCTTTATTCTGCGGGTAAGGATGGGCAACCTGATACTGCCGATGATGTTGTAAATTGGGGAGGTTAATTTGCGGGGGTTTACGTTAGTTGAAATAATGATTTGCGTGCTTATATTGGGAGTAGGATTGACCTCAGTGGCCAATTCTTATATTGTTGCTTTGAGGGGGGCCAATACTGCTGCAAATAGTATCGGAGCAATGAAATTAGCCAAAGAGAAGCTGGAAGACCTGGAAGTTTCTACTTTAAAGGATAATTTACCTGTTTATCCTGAACAGGGTGTTTTAAAATTTTCCAATAAAAATTATGATTATGCGCAGGCAACAGCCGAGATACCCTATCCAGAAGAATTAGCTAAGTCTCTGGAGCAAGTCTGTTTGACACTTAGTTGGCAGGAGCAAAATATCATAAAAAATGCCACTTTTTCTACATATCTGGCCAAACAAAAACAATAAATTTAATCTAGGCGTATTTACCCCGTTAGAAACAAGACAACAGAGGCGCTCTACGGGAGCCTCCAGCAACCTGTTTCTAACGGGGTTTACGCTGGTTGAGCTGCTTATTGCGGTTGCTATATTCTCCGTCGTAAGTATCGCGATTTTTTCGACTTTTAGTTCCGGAGCCGCTGTTTTGCGCCGGGTAAAAACCATTGATTTTAGCCGGCAAAAAACTTTGCTTAAAATCGAGAGATTTTCTAGGGAATTAAGAATATTACCCGATTGCAGGAAGCACCTATTTTTAGGCGCCAAAACAAAAATTAGTTTTCCTGGTAATGTGGATTATATTCCCTGCCGAATAACTTATTATTTTGATAGTTCTGCTCTTTGTCTTATGCGCGTGGTGGATAAGTTAAGTGAGATTATCACTTCAGAGGGTAAGGTTGAAGCTGAATTTAAATCAAAGCCAGAAGTTTTTTTATCCAATGTTAAGGGCATAAAACTTAGATACTTTAAGAAGCCTGATATAAATAAAAATGAATATATCTGGATGGATGAGTGGAATCAGAATTACCTACCGATGCCCGGCGCCATTGAGCTTACTATTAACACTGATGACCAAGAATATGTTTCGACAATATTTTTACCTAAAACATAGGCCTAATGGCCATTGTTTGGCTTTTACTAGCTTGCGCCATAAACCAAAGAATAGGGCCAGTATTCTGGTTGTTTGCCTTTGGGTAGTAATGATTCTTTCTATCTTGGGCATGGGTTTGGCTGGTTTAGTTTTTCAAGAGATAAAGTTTGCTAAGACGTATCAACGATTAGTTTTTTCTTTACCTGTTGCCAGGGGAGCGCTAAAAGCAGTGTTTTATTTAAGGGAAAAAGATACTACTCCTGCTTTTGATACCCTTGATGAGCTAACCAAAGAAGATGAGATGGTTCTATGCGGGGGTAATTCTTACAAATACTACTTTGCCGATAAAAATGAATCGACTGACAAAATGGAGGTTGTTGACGAGGGCGCCCTGATTAATTTAAACACTGCTTCTAAGGAAGTGCTTATGAGGCTGCCGGGATTAAATGAAGATTTGGCGGATAAGATAGTTACTGGGGGTTTGCGCCCTTTTAGTTCGATCAATGAAGTGTTTTTAGTTGAAGGTATGACTAAAGATAATTTTATACTTTTTAAAGATTTAGTTACTGTGTATGGATCAGGAAAAATAAATATCAATACCGCAAGCAAGGGAGTGCTCTTAGCCTTAGGATTAGATAATGAAGTGGCGGAAGGAATTTTACGTTTTCGAAAAAAACATAAGATTGAGAATACTGATCCGGCATCTTCCAGCGACCTTGGTTATGGTTTCTCCAGTACATCTGAGATACTTGATGATTTGAGGAGTTCTATTTCTTTGGGTTTAAGGCAGGAGCAGGATATTTTGTCGTTGCTTTCGGTGTTCGATGTAAAGAGCGAATACCTACGTTTTAATATTGTTCCTGTTTCTGGTGGTAAAAAAGGGCTACATTATAGTATTGTTATACATTCTGTAAGTAAAAAGATCCTTTCTTGGAATGAGGAATAAAGGGACCGTTTCTATTTTTCTCGAGTTTAATGCCAGAAAAATAGAAACGGTCCCTTTATTCCTTTATTTTTCTTGACAAGAAAGCCTAGTTTTACTAAAATTAAATAGTAAAATTTTACTATATGAAAGAAGTTACGCTTGTTTTGGAGCTAAACTTCTTAATTCTAATGAGGTTAGGTTATGAACTGGGAAAACCAGACAGAAAGTAAGTTTAAGATTTTGATTTCTAAAATACCAGTATTTCATCGACGTATTACTGAATCCGTAGTTAGGCAACAAGCAGAAAAAATTGCCGCCTGCCGTAATTGCAGCCAGGTAGAAGAACAGGATGTAATTGCCGCTTTTTTTTCTGATGTTCCTTCTCCATTCTACAGTATGATGGTTCGCCTTCTTGGGCAGAATGGTTTTGATTACAAAAAGTACGGTTTCCCTAGGGAGGCAAGAGGTTAAATGCGTATTGCCGTTATCGGTTCCGGAGCTATAGGTTGCCTAGTTGCTGCTTATCTTAAAGAAAAAGGCCAAGAAGTAACTTTAATTGGCCATAACAGCGCAGTTAAAGCGATCAAGGACAAAGGTGTTTTTGTATCCGGGGTTAGAGGGAATTTTCTAGTCTACATTGGCATATCCGATACTTTAAATTATATCCCGGATTTAGTAATTTTAGCTACTAAAACTCAAGATATCAATTCTGCTATGCAAAATAATTCTCATCTGATGCAGAATTCACTGTTACTGACTATTCAGAATGGTGTACAGGCTGATAATTTGGTTGCCAGATACTTGAGCGCACAAAATATCATTTCTAGTATCGTTATGTTTGGGGCAACAAGCCTTGCGCCGGGTAAGGTGGTACATAATTTTGAAGGTAGCTGGGTATTAGGTAACTTTTTTAACCATAAACTCAGTGAATCAATGCTTTCTGTAAGTTTGATTTTAGATAAGGCGTTTCCTACTGTAATAAGTGAAGATATAAAAGGGGCCAAATACCTAAAGATTTTTGTTAATGCCAATAACTGCCTTCCGGCTATCATTGGTAAAAGCATGCAGGAGGTTTTTAGCGACCTGATTATTAGCCGGATTAGCATTGCCATCTGGAAGGAAGCCTTTAAGATTATTGATAGGGTTGGGATAGGACTGGTTTCCCTTCCTGGGTTTCCGGTAGAAAATCTTACTAAACTTACTTCTATGCCTGATGGATTGGCGGCCCAAGTTTTTTCGCAACAGATGAGTAGCTTAAGCAAAGAACCATTATATGGCTCGATATTACAGAGCATAATGCGCGGCAGCCTATCTGAAATCGATTATATTAACGGAGAGTTCGTGCGCTTGGCAGAGGAGAATAATATGCCGGCGCCATTAAACAGGGCCTTGGTGGATATGGTGCATGCTGTAGAGAAAAATGGCAGGTTTTTTAGCAAAGATGATCTGATTCAGAAAACCAAGGATTTGATTTAAAATGGAAGACGTGAAAACTCCTTTTCCGCGTTTAAAACTTACAGTTTCGCTTGTTATGGGAGAATGCTATCATGGCTATAAGATTGGCGATGAGATTATTCTAGAAGATTTTACTCATGCGCCAAAACACTTTTGTTTAGGGCTGGCGCATGCCCTTTTTCCAGTAATCTATGCTTTGAGTTTCGGCGCAAAGTTTGGATTTCGTGATAATCAGCGTTCTTTGCTGGTTACTTGTCCCGACGGAGGGAAACTTGAGTTTAAAGCCGAGATTTTAGATAAACAGGGTAATCTTGAAGTTATTCCGCGTGACTCCCAGCACAAAGGGCCAAATCCTAAAAAAATGGTTATTGAGGTAGTCCAGGCAAAAGGAAAATGTACCTTTGGATATAAGGTCGGTGATAAATGGGAGACTCAAGGTTTAAAATGTATCCCAGGTTTTTGCGGAGCGGCATTTCATACCGCTTTTCCGGCTTTGTTTGCTTTGAATTTCGGAGCCAAATTTTTCTTTATGCCTAACCCGGATTCAATTGATACGGTTACCTGTCCGGATGGTGGAAATATTGTTTTTAAAGTGACAAGAGTCGATTAGCTATTAAAGTAATCATACGACTCTTGTCATTGCGAGGAGCCGCAGGCGACGCGGCAATCTCTACATGAAAGATTGCTTCGCTCGCTACTGAACCAATGGCGGGCTCGCAATGACACGAAAAGGAATATTATATGGTTAAACGCAGGGTAGTGATAACCGGAATCGGCGTAATTTCGCCAAACGGAATCGGTAAAAAGAATGCTTGGGAAGGTTTTTCAAGCGGTAGATCCGGAGTACGTAAAGTTTCCGACTTTGATGTGTCGGTTTTTAATACTAAGATTGCCGCCGAAGTAAGAGATTTTGATCCTTTTAAATTAGGATTAAATCATCAGGAGGCAATGCGCATGGACCGCTATGTGCAGTTCGGCGTAACTGCCGGAAAAATGGCAATTGAAGATAGTAAATTGGATTTTTCCAAAGAAGACCTTGCGCGTATAGGAGTTTGTTTGGCTAATGCCATATGCGGGACAAAATATATGGAGGAGGAGTTTGCGCTGGTTACCGAGGACGGTAAAAAACCGATTAATCCTGCTTTGGCGCGGCCCGATTTATATGATGCGGCGATGTTTAATACCCCTTCAATCGAAATCAGCGCCCGTTACGGCTTAAAAGGGATTTGTAATACAATTTCTACAGGATGTACCGCTGGTACAGATTCACTAGGTTTTGGTTTAGAGAGTATTCAGGATGGAGAGCAGGATATAATGATTTGCGGAGCCGCAGAAGCCCCACTTACCCCGATTACTTTTGGAGCTTTTGATGTGGTAAATGTTTTGTCGGTGCATAATGATGAGCCGCAAAAAGCATCGCGGCCGTTTGATAATAAACGTGATGGGTTTGTGTTGGGAGAAGGGGCAGGGATTCTGGTTTTGGAAGAATTAAATCATGCTTTAAAACGTAACGCGCCGATTTATTGCGAAGTTTTAGGCTTTGGTACCAGTTGTAATGCTTTTCATATGACCGATCTTCCTTCTGATGGCCGGGCTATGGAGACTTGTATCAGTTTAGGCTTGCAAGATGCAGGGGTCAAACCTAATGAGATTGATTACATTAACGCGCACGGCTCAAGCACGCGCATGAATGATATTTTTGAGAGCAATGCTTATAAAGCTATTTTTGGCGAGAGCGCCTATAAATTACCTATTAGCTCATTTAAGTCCATGATTGGCCATCCGTTGGCCGCGGCTAACGCCATTGAATTAACCATTGTTTCGATGATCTTTGAGAAGGACATTCTTCCTCCGACGATAAATCAGGAGGAAAAAGACCCGCAGTGCGATTTATATTATATTCCGAATCAGGCAATACAGAAGAAAGTTAATACAATTATAAAAACCTCAAGCGGTTTTTCAGGGATACATTCGTCATTAGTTTTAAAACGATATAGAGAATAATTCACAGGAAATAAAGGGACCGTTTCTATTTTTTATAGAACCTGTCCAATAAAAAAATAGTAAAAAAATAGAAACGGTCCCTTTATTCAAAACTATGGAAAAAATTGCAATTACAGGAATTGGTGTAGTCAGCCCCTCAGGGATTGGAAAACGGCAGTTTTGGGCAAATATCAAAAGCGGCCGCTCCTTTATTAAAGAGATTACGCGTTTTGATGCTTCGTTATATCCTTCGCGTATCGCCGGACAAATCGATGATTTGGAAAAATATAGCCATATCTCTGAACGCCTCTTAAAAAAAATCGATGCCTTTTCGCACATGGCGCTGGTTGCTTCAGAGATGGCTCTGCAGGATGCCGGAATTGATATTAAAAATGAAGATCCCAATCTTGTGGGAATTTTTCTAGGTAATGCTATCGGCGGTTGGCTCTATGCCGAAACTGAGTTAAGGGATTTATATCTAGAAGGCAGGGAAGGGGTCTCTCCTTACATGGCAAGCGCCTGGTTTCCTGCGGCGCCTCAGGGGCAGGTTTCTATTTATTATGGAATAAAAGGTTTTAGCAAGACTGTTGTTAGCGACAGGGCCAGTTCTCTAATGGCACTTGGTTATGCCAGAAAGATTTTAGCTAAAAATAAACTAAATATGATTTTGGCAGGAGGGATGGAAGCTCCGGTTACTCCTTATGCCTTATTGTGCTGTAATACTTATGGAGCTCTCTCCAAAAATAACGATATTCCTGCTGTTGCATACCGACCATTTGATAAAGACAGGAGTGGATTTGTTATTGGTGAAGGCGCAGGAATTGTAGTAATGGAAAGTATCCAGCGTGCCCAGAAGAGAGGGGCAAATATTTTAGGGGTAATCAGCGGATACGGCGCAAGTTGCGATGGAGTAGATAGGATTAATTGCGCTGCCGACGGAAAAGAGCTGGCGCGTGCAATTAAAATAGCTTTAGATGATGCAAAAGTAAATCCTGAAGAAATCGGCTATATTAGTTTAGATGGTTTGGCAGTTGATCTCTGGGATGATTCGGAAATTAAGGCTTTAAAATTAGTTTTTGGGGATAATTTAAAAAATATTGCGCTCAGCTGTCCCAAATCTATGTTTGGAAATTTGCTTGGAGCATCAGGCGTCTTGGATATGATTATTGCGCTTTTAACTATGGAGCACAGTTTAATTGCCCCGACAGTAAATTTAGATAAGCCCGCTTTAAATAATTTAAATTATATAGCTAAAGAATCCCGGGAATATAAGGTAAATAAATCTTTAATTATTTCCCGGGGTAGAGGTGGGATTAATTCAGTTTTAGTAGTTGAGAAAGTTTAGGAATATCAGTATCAGAAGTATCAGGACCGTTTCCTTCTAACTCTATATTCTACAATAAGTTCTGACGGAACTGTCCCCATTAATCAAGGAGAATAAAATGAAAATTTTATTTGTTATGCCAAAAGTCGGTGCATGGGCAACGCATGGGATACATCGGTCTCCAAATCAGTTATATGCGCATTGGGCGGCTTATATTCGGGAGAAAGGCTATGCAGATGTGGCGGTTATTGATGGCAAGGCAGATCAGATACCCATGGAACAATTGATTGAACAGGTTAAGCTCAAAGCGCCTGATATTGTGGTCATGGGTGAGCAACTGCACGGTTATGGCGGATACGGGGTTTTACGGCATTTTAAAGATGCGGCTATTGGAATTAAAAAAGCACTACCTAAAACAAAAATAATTCTCGGTGGATTATGGTATTCGGCGATGCCGGTACCGACATTGGAGGAGATTCCCGCAGTTGACTTTGTGGTTATGGGAGAAGAGGAGTCTTTCGGAGATTTGATTGAGGCAATAGATAAAAATAAGCCGTTTAAAGATGTTGGGGGTGTTACTTCTCGTATTGACGGACAAATTGTCATGGGCCCGCATAAGCCGCTGATGGAAGATTTAGACAAACTTCCTTTACCAGCTTATGATTTATTTCCAATGGATAAATATGTAGGCCATACCTATTGGAAACCATTTGTGGATATGGTTACTTCACGCGGATGCCCTTCAGCATGTACCTTCTGTTATGAATGGGATCAGTTTGATCCGCGTTCTCCTTCGGATTTTTTGAAATGGAGGGCTAAGTCTCCGGAAAGAGTTATGGAGGAGTTAAATCTTCTGCACCGAAAATACGGAGTCAAGGTTGTGGTTATCCAAGATGATAATTTTAATGTTGATCCTGAAAGAGTGCGTAAGTTCTGTGAACTTAAAAAAGCTTCGAATAACCCGATTAAATGGGTTTCTTTAGGCCGGGCTACTGATTGGGTTAATTGCGAATCAATTTTACCAATGATGAAAGAAAACGGTTTGATTATGGGAGTTTTTGGCATCGAGGTTACCACGCAATCAGAGCTTAAAAAAATCGCCAAAGGTATTACCATTGACCAGATCAAGCAGACTATAGCTATGTTCCGCAGAAACGATATTGCCATTGTCGCCGACATTATGATGGGTTTTGACTATGACACCGAAGAGATTATCAAGCAGCGGTTTGAGTTTACGGATCAGGTTGATCCGGATATTCTCTGGGTAGGCTATGTTACTCCTGCCCCAAATTCACCAATGTGGAGGATTGCTTTAAAGAAAAACTGGATTGATCCTAAAAAGGTGGATTTTAGCCAATGGGATTTCCTTCATCCGGTAATTCCTACGGATCATTTATCTACGGAAGACCTTGGCCGTTTGGGTTCCTGGTGTATGCGTGAATTTTTCTCTAAGCCTGGCCGTATAAATAGAATTATGGAAAGCGATTTCGATCCACTGGCCAAGCTTTGCTTTAAAGATGTCATGGACGGAGTAGGTAAATGGGAAGCCGCCGCGACAAAAGGCGAAGTGCAGATTTAGAAATAAAGGGGACTGTTCTCTTTCTTAAGAGAACCGTCACCGTGTTTTAAAACGGAGGGAAAATGGATATAAAAATTAAAATCAAAGAAGTGCTAGCAGACTTATTAAAAGTTAAAATTGACGAATTAAAGGATGATATTTCTTTAATTAATAGTATCGGCGTAGATTCTACTGAGATGGTGGAATCGGTAATTGCCCTGGAAAAGTCATTTGGGGTTAAGCTTAGCCCCAAGGAGATTACCAAGAATTCGACGATCAATGATATCGTAAATAATATCCAGTCAAAACTCAATACAAAATGAGAATTATTGATTTAAGTTTGCCTATCGATGAGAAAGCCTTTGAGGTGCACAAGGTTGATATCGAACGGATAACACATAAAACAGGTGTGGAAAAATTCAACCGCGTGATTATGGGCAAGACGTTCTTGGGTAAAATAAAATACGCTTTAGGCAAACGTATTATTAAAAAAGAGCAGCTGCCGGATGAAGAGTTTTTATCTTTAGAAATCGTCCATGCTCCGGTGCATATCGGCACTCACCTGGATTATTCCTTTCATTACGGTTCAAAATCAGAGAATCGTCCGTCTAAAACTGCCGACCAGATTCCTTTAGAATATTGTTACCAGGATGGGGTTAAGCTAGACTTAAGGCATAAAAAACCCAATGAAGTAATTAAAGCTTTGGATATAGAAAGCGCTCTTAAAAAAATAAATTATCAGCTTAAACCTTTAGATATCGTCCTGTTGCATACTGGTGCGGATAAGCTTTATGGCGGGCCAAAATATTTTTCGGATTATCCCGGAGTGGATACTTCGACGATTGATTATCTATTAGATAAAGGGATCAAAATATTTGGGGTAGATACTATGGGCATTGACCGGCCGTATAGATTTATGCTTAAAGAATTTATGGATACCGGTGACCCCAAAACATTTTATCCGGCGCATTTTTATGGCCGCCTTAGAGAGTTTATTCATATCGAGCGCTTGGCGAATTTAGAAAATTTACCGGATTTAGGATTTAAAATTATCTGTTTTCCTATACGCATAAAAAATACCGGGGCCGCTTGGTCCAGGGTAGTGGCGTTTGTATAAGCTATAAGCCGTAAGCTTGCAGCTTATAACTTAAAACTTACAACTAATTTTTAGGAGGCAAACATGGGACATACTTGTAATTCCATAATCATTAGTGCACCTTATGATTTAGTCTTTGATATCTCTAATGATATCCCGCGTTGGACGCAGTTGTTCGGTACTGAATATAAAGGAGCCGAAATTCTAAAGAAAGAAGTAAACAAAATCACCTTTCGCCTTACCGATGATGAGGATAAGTCATGGGTTTCTTGGAGATTATTGTTCAAGGATAATTTTTTTACTTATTCTGAACGCCATGAACCAAAATTCCCTTTTAATTTTATGAAAATTATCTGGCTCTATACACAAAAGCCCGAAGGGGTAGAATTAACCTGGATCCAGCATTTTCAGATGGATGCTAAGGCTAAGTTTAGCGATGAGCAGGTAGAGGGTTTTATTAATAAACATTCTAAAGATAATTTATTGATCTTTAAGAAAGTTATTGAACAAGCAGCTGCTTAAGTGAGAAAAACTACATTTTTTATCCTTTGTTTGGAGGGGGTGGTTTTATCATTTAATGTGGCAGCCAGCAGCGCATTAGTTCCCTCAATTGCCGCTGATTTTGTTCTTTCTCAATTTATCGTGGGTAAGATGATTTGGTTGTATATGCTTCCATATGGCTTGGCAGCACTTTTTTATGGCCCGCTGGTGCGCGCTTTTGATGCCCGTAAAATAGAGTTATTTTGTATATTATTATTTTCCTTAGCTAATCTTTTGGCCGGCCTGTCGCAGAATATTACGACACTCTTTATTAGCCGATTTTTGATGGGGCTTTTTGGGGCTTCGGTGATTCCACTGGGCCTGATTCTTATTGCCAAACATATAGAACAAAATAAGCGCGGGCGATTTCTTGGGGTATTTTTCGGGGCAACCTTCATTGCTTCTTTGTTAGGTTTATTTTTAAGCGGATTAATTCATTGGCGCCTGATATTTATTATTCCGGCAATTTCAGGTTTAATCCTTTGGGTTTTTATGTATATTTATCTGCCGAGTTTCAAGGAAGATTTAAGCCACTTTAGGTTTGGATATTTAACTGCATTTAGAAACGGCAAAGCAGCCAGTATCTTTGCTTATATTTTTCTCATAAGTTTGATTTATCATGCTGTACAACAGTGGCTGAGTGTTTATTTTTCCACCCAGCTTTTCTTAAACCAATTTACTATCAGTATGTTGATTACCTTAACTAGCTTCAGCGGGATATTCGGAGAGCTTTGGGGAGGGCATCTTGCGGATAAGTTCAGTAGGCAGAAGGTGATAAACTTAGGAATAGCGGGTATGATTATTTGTATTTTTATGTTGTTATTAAAATTACCTGTAATTGTGCTTAGTTTGATTATGATTATCTGGGGTTTAGGCTGGACTTTCAATCACATCGGCCTGTCCACAGCACTTACAGATTTACCCGGCGAGTTTTTAAATGAAGCCGCCAGCCTAAATAGCGCAATACGTTTTATTTCAGGCGGTATCGGGGTTGGTTTGGGTGGATTGATTATGCATAAGAGTTTTAATTTAGGTTTTATAATTTTTGGCAGTGCGCTTGTATTAATATTATTTTCAGAAAAAATTTTTAAGTTTAAACAATAGGGGGTATACCATGGGTACAGATTTAAAAGGAAAAGTTGCTATTGTTACCGGGGCCAGCCGGGGCATTGGAAAGGCGATGGCTTCTACGGCAGCAAGTTTGGGTATTAATTTAGCTATTGCTGCACGCGGAGAAGGCCCTTTAAAGGAAGTTGCCGATGAAATTGCCAAGAAATATAAGGTTGAGGTATTGGCGGTACCATGTGACGTTATAAAATTGGAAGACTTGGAAAATCTGGTAAATAAAGCCAAGGAAAAATTTGGCAAGGTGGATATTTTGATTAATTGCGCCGGAGTTTCATCACAGTATCCTTTTAATCAGCAGCCAATTGAGGATTTTGAAAAGTTAGCGCATACAAATTATTTAGGTTATGTGCGGCTAATTCGCCTGGTAATCAATGATATGATGAAGCAGAAGTACGGTGCGATTATTAATATAGTTTCCGGTTCAACCCTGGTAGACCCGGTCCCGAGAAATTTTATAGTTTACAGCTCGCTTAAAGTCGGCCTACGCGCTTTCTCTAAGGGCCTTTTCTGGGAGTTGCGTGATCATGGCATTAAAGTAACATCTATTTTACCTGGGGTTACCGATACAGATTTAACCGGAAAACTCAAAGAGGTAACCAACGATACTTCGCGTTTAATGAGTACACAGGCAATCGAAGATGCGGTGCGTTTTGCCCTGACTGTGCCGGTAAATGTTTGTCCTCTAGAGATTTCTGTAATTAATCAACAAACACCCTGGACTGCTTCGGTAATACCGTTTAAGCAGCAGCATCCGGAAAAGTAGCTGTAAGTTGTAAGTTATAAGCTGTAAGCGGGAAACAAAACATTAGAAGAAAGGGGAAAATAAATTGAAAAAAATAGGATTTTTGACAACAGCATTGATTTTATTGGTAACAGGAGTTTGTTTAGCCGAAGGCAATAACTTATTACTTGATGATTTTGAAATTACAGTTAGCGGCGGGACTAATGGCACGGTTGATTTTGGTGCTGGTAACGGCTCAACGGTTATGGTAACAGCAGCTAATGATATCAAGAATAGCGGTAATCAGGCGTTAAAGGTAGTTTATGATGCTGTCCCGGGCGGGTATATTTATGTATCCCGCGGCACAGGGCTTGATGCCAAGAATGCTAACTGGGCGCTTAAGCCATCGGATATAAAATGGGAGGAGTATAAGGCAATATCATTCTATGTTTACGGAACGGATTCTAAAGCACAAATTGCTTTTGATATAAAAGATAGCGGCGGTGAGATTTGGCGTTTTATAACTGCGGATGATTTTAAAGGATGGAAGAAGGTGGTTGTAAGTTTTGATAAATTCGCCGTGCGCGATGATTGGCAGCCAAACGATGCGGATAAAAACGGCCAACTTGATTTCCCGATTAAGATTTTCCAATTCGAGCCGCTTCCTGGATCAAAGGGGACGTTTTATTTTGATACTGTAGAATTAGTGAAAAAATGATAACAGTTCAGCTTTCGTAAGTCATTGACGAAGTGTCATTGCGAGCCCGAAGGGCGAAGCAATCTTTTAGAAGATTGCTTCGTCGCTGGCGCTCCTCGCAATGACACAGTTACTTATAAGAGTTGAACTGTTACAAAAAATGAGAAAGGTGGGATTATGAATAATCAGGATATCAAGAACCTAAAGAAGCGTTATTTTATCTGGCTCTATAAGGGTGCCAAAGAAACCTTTGACAAATACGAACGTAAGTTTACCCAAGTAGATATCGATAAGGATATCCTGGATGAAATGGAAAAGGAGCTTTTAGGATCGTATCTGCCTCATGAAAAAGATGCTTTACAGAAGCATATTGATGATTTTCATAAGTATATCGAAAATAAAGAAAAGGCCTGCTCAGAATTAAGGGATCAGCATAGGAAGATTAATCCGGATTTTATTTACTCAGAAATAAAATTGAATGCTGTTGAGAAAATAATTGTTAAGGAGTTAGGCAGAAGAGGCTTAGAAGAGATAAAAGCCCTTTATGAGAAAGAAATGACTGAGCGTATCTTAAAGAATACTGAGCTTCATTAGAGTTATTTTATAAATAGGATAGAAATTTATGTTAATTGACGCGCATAGCCATTGGCTGCCGCTTGAGATAATTTCCAATGCCCATTTTTTTCATAAGGGCTGGGGGGATATTGAGGGGCAGCTAAAAATTATGGACGCCACTGGTATTGATACGGCTGTATTAAGTTATCCTACAACGGATGCGCATTTAAAATTAGGCAGCATTAGCCAGGTGGGGCATATTTATAATGATAATGTGGCTAGGATTCTAAAAGCCTATCCTAAAAGGTTTATAGGGGCGGCGGTTTTGCCGGTAGATAACTCTATTGACATGCTTGAAGAATTAAAACGGGCAACCAGTGAGCTTGGATTTAAAGCTGTTTCTTTGGCTTCAAGTTATAATGGTATTTACCTGGACGATAAAATGTTTCTGTCTATATATAAAGAGGCTCAAGAGAAGAATATCCCCATTTTTGTGCATTCGCAGATTGTTAATCCGATAGGTTTTGAGCGAGTTAAGGATCCGCTGCTTACTCCGGTAATTGAATATGTTTTTGATACGACGGTTTCAATCGGCAAGCTTCTAATGTCGGATATTTTTAGGAAATACCCTAAAGTAAAATTTGTCTTTGCCCATTTTGGCGGAGCAATCTGCTATCTTAAGCAGCGCTTTGACACCACTTACCAGATGCTGCGCGGAATGAATTTTGTCAAAGACCTGCAAGCGTTACCTTCTGAATATTTTAAGAACATTTATGTAGATACCAGCGGCGATACCACCAAAGCCAATTTCCTACTGAGCCTGGAATTAATGGGCCCTAAGCATATTTTATGGGGCAGCGATTGGCCAGCCAAACAGGATGTTGCCGGCGGTATCAAGGCGGTTAAAGACTTAGATATTTCTGAAAGCGATAAAGAAGATATCTTGGGTAGTAATTTAAGCAAGATTTTAGTTCTTTAATAATGGAAAAGAGTTATCCACAATCGTAGGTACCGTTTAAACGTCTCCTACGCTGTGGATAACTTTAGTGGGTGCCACAGTGGCAGGACCCGCGTAATTATTATGACAAAATTATTTAACTTGATTATTGGTGGAGTGGCGGGGACGATTGCTCGGTATTTTTTGGCTGGAGCAGTCTATAGATTGATGGGAACCGCTTTTCCTTATGGCACATTAATTGTAAATGTCAGCGGTTGTTTTATTCTTGGAGTTTTGGCTTCTTTAGCGGATAAGAAATTCATTCTTGGGCCGGACGCGCGTTTGTTGTTAATGATTGGGTTTTGCGGGGCGTTTACTACTTTCTCAACCTTGATATTTGAGAGCGATAACCTGGTTAGAAATGGCCAGGCAATTCGCGCTTTTACCAATATATTTGCCAGCGTAATTTTAGGTTTTATATTATTCAGGGTAGGCAGTCTATTAGGAGAGATAATATGAAAATTCCCGCGGATGGAAAGCTTTTGAGGGTTTTTATCGGTGAAGCGGATAAATGGAATGGTAAGCCGCTTTATGAAGAGATTATATTTTTGGCTAAGAAAAATGGTTTAGCCGGAGCAACCGCGATTAAGGGGTTTATGGGATTTGGCTGTAAAAGCCATATGCATACCGCAAATTTATTGCGGCTTTCTGAAGACCTGCCGATTATTATCGAAATTGTAGATAGTGAAGATAAAATTAATCAGTTTATCCCGTTACTTGATAATATGGTTAAGGAAGGGTTGATTACTCTTGAAAAAGCAAACGTAATTATGTATCGGGCGTAACTAAAAGGAGAGTAATGATATGCAGATGCAGAAGAATGTTCATTTGACCGGCAGGGATTTAACTGAAATGGTGCAGCTTAGGGCCCAAGATGTGGGAAAATACGCGATTGTGCCTGGGCCGCGTGATCGCCTTGATGTTTTAATGAAGAAAATAGAGAACCCGGTACGTAATTTTTCATTTATGGAATATACGATGTATACCGGCACCTATGAAGGGATTAAAGTTACTGGAATTAACGGCGGAAGATTTTCTACTGATACTTCCATTACCACCGAAGTAATGTGTAACGCTGGAATACAAAACATTATCCGCATCGGAACATGTGGAGCCCTAGATGAAAATATTAAAGTCGGAGATATATTCGTGGTAGATGAGGTTATCCGCGGGGACGGGGTAACTCCTTATTATGTGGATAAAGATTTTAAGACAGTTAGCGATAAAAAAATCTCTGACCTGCTTTTTGAGATTGCCAAAGGCATGGGTTTGAATGTGCATCGCGGGAAAGCCTGGACAACGGATGCGCTTTTGCGCGAAACCCGCGAAATTGTGGAAGCAAAACGCAAAGAAGGGGCAAAAGCAGTGGATATGGTTTCTTCAACGCTACTGACAATCTGTCAAACTTATAATATTAAAGCCGGCTCTATTTTAGCTGTCAGTGATAATGTGGTTACCGGAGAAATGGGCTTTATGAATCCACTTTATTATATGGCGGAAAGTAATTTAATCAAAATTGCATTGGAATTGGTTAAAAAACTAGAAGGCAAGTGAATTTATCATGTCGAGGAGTCCGCCACAGAACTTTGGCGGACGACGCGGCAATCTAAAACGAGATTGCTTCGTCCGCCACTGAACCAATGGCGGACTCGCAATGACACATAAAAACTATGAAATTTTCACCATTATTCTGGCCGATACAATTAAAAGGTAATCTAATCTATATTTTGGATGAAACTCGCCTGCCGCAAAGGTTAGTTTATATAAAAGCAAAAAATTACCTGGAGGCGTGCAGGGCAATTAAGCAGATGAAGACCCGCGCCGTAGGGCAGGTGCTGCTTGTAATGTATACTTTTCTTTTAAGCAAACGGCAAAATAAAAATTTGGCTAAAGTTGCCCAAGCGATTAACGCAACCCGGCCGACTTTATCATTTAAATTTTTAACAGATATGGTGTTAGGTTGGGAGAAAAGTGGCGCTCCGCTTGAAAAAAGCATTTTAGGATTTTTAGAGATGCTTAAAGCTAAGCGCATCGAGCAGGCAAGGGAGACGGCCAATCTTCTTAAAGATGGCGATGTAATTCTAACTCATTGCAATATCAGCGGATTGATGCCTTTAATTGCTGAGTTTGCCAAAGAAGAGGGCAAGAGAGTAAGCTTTTATGTTACGGAAACCCGGCCGTATTTACAGGGTTCTCGCCTCACTGCCTGGGAGTTGATGCGCGCAGGATGCGATGTAACGATTATTACCGATAATATGGTGGCTTATTTATTATCATTGAGTAAAGTGACTAAAGTTATCGTGGGAGCCGACCACCTAACTTTAAACGGTGATATTGCCAATAAGATTGGTACTTATCAGATTGCGGTAGTGGCCAAGTATTTTAAGATTCCTTTTTATGTAATCTGCCCGCCGGCTTCAAGATTAAAGAGCGGCAAAGAAATTAAAATTGAAATCAGGCCGCAAGATGAATTAAAAATTTATCAGGGTTTGCATCTGGCGCCAAAAGAGGTTAAAGCGTATTATCCGGCTTTTGATGTTACGCCAGCAGAATTAATTACCAAGCATATTTATCTGGGGGGTTTAGATGTTAGAGCAGCAGTTAAGATCAGAGATCATTAATGTAGGCAAGAGGCTTTATGCTGCGGGGCTTGCAGTAGCCAACTCTGGAAATTTAAGCGCGCGTATTGATCATGAAAATATCCTGATTACCGCAACTGGTACAGCTTTAGGCCAGTTAAAAGAAAGCGATATCGTTAAAGTTAATTTATCAAGCGGTAAGCCACAAGGAGAGGTAAATCCCAGTTCAGAGCTGCCATTACACAGTCTAGTCTACAAAAATTTTTCGGCAAATTTTGTTATCCATTGCCACCCGCCTTTAATCAACGGATATTTCGCAGTAGCTAAAATACTTAAAGCCATGAGCTTTGAAACAAAATTTTATCTTGGAGATATCCCGGTAATTCCTCAGGAAACGCCTACAGTTACAGACCCTGCGCCGGTTATCGCCGCTTTAAAAACAAATAGTCTGGTTGTTTTAAAGAATCACGGGACAGTAGCGATTGCGGATAAATTCGAGGTTGCTTTAAGTATTACTGAAGCATTAGAGGAAGCAGTTAAAAGTGTGGCAGTCGCTCGCCTATTTGATAAAGATATTTTGGATGATTTGGATATTGCCCTAAAAGATGATTTAAAGCGCAATGAGCTGGCCTGTACTATGTTTAGCCGGGAGCATATTCAGGCAATCGTGGATTTAGTTAATAAAGATGAATTTATCGCCCAAAAAGGTAAAGAACTGGACCTGACTGTAAAATTAGCAATTAAGCTTGATGATAGCGACTGTGTTTATAAATTTAATTTCCAGCAAGGTAAAATTGTAAAGCTAGACGTTGATAGCGAAGCTCCTTTTGTAATTTCTGCGCCGGCTGTGGTTTGGGAACAGGTATTTTTGGGTAAGCTCGACTCTTTTGTGGCAGTAACACAAGGGAAGATGAAATTAAGCGGCCAATTAGGCCAGCTATCTAAATGGTATGTACCATTTAGCCGCTTGTTTGCCCTATTTAAAGAGGTAAAGATTAAATGAATTTGAAATACCCGCTTTATATCAACGGACAATTTATTGAGACCGCCGAAAAACAGAATATTCTTAATCCTTCCGCCGGCAAGGTAATAGCCGAGGTCTCTCTTGCCACAAAAAAAGAAGTGGAGCTAGCTGTATCTTGCGCAAGAGAGGCATTTGATCAAGGTGCCTGGCCGCAATTTTCTTTACTTCAGCGCAAGGAGTTTATCTCCAAGATAGCTCAGGGTATTAAAGAGCAAGCCGCTGAACTTGCGCAGCTTGAGATGCAAAATACCGGTAAGCCAATCAAAGAAACTACCTTTATGGATATTCCATCCAGCGCTAAGACTTTTGAGTTTATGGCCAATAATTTTATTGATTATCTCGGGAATGAAAAGCTTACTGTTTTAGAAGACGCAAAAGCTATTTGCGTTCCTGAACCAATTGGCGTAGTAGCGTTGATTGTGCCCTGGAATTATCCGCTTTTAATTACCTGTTGGAAATTGGCTTCTGCTTTGGCTGCGGGTAATACGGTTATATTAAAACCTTCCAGCCTTACTCCGCTTACTGCTCTGGAGCTAGCAAAAATTATTCATAATGCCGGACTTCCCTCCGGAGTGGTTAACATAATTAATGGCAGCGGTACAAAGATTGGAGAGGAACTTTGCGCAGATAAACGCCTGGATATGATTTCATTCACTGGCAGCAATGATACGGGAAAGCAGATTTTGCAATATTCCTCTAAAAATGTGAAGAAGCTGCTCATGGAGTTAGGAGGTAAGTCAGCTAGCTTAATATTTAATGATGTGGATTTAGATGTTGCGGTAAATAGTTCGCTTACTTCTATTTTTCTCAATCAGGGACAGATGTGTACAGCTATGTCGCGCATCTTTGTGCAGGAAGCAATTTATGATAAGTTTTTAGCCAGTTTCGTAGAGAAAGCCAAGCGTATAAAGTTAGGATTAGCGCAGGAGTTTGAAACTCAAATGGGCCCTTTAATCAGCGACGCGCAGCGCAAAAAAGTGATTGCCTATATTGACAAGGCAAAAGCTGAAGGAGGTAAAGTTGCCTGCGGAGGGAAAATTCCTGAAAATCACGAATTGAAGAACGGTTATTTTTTTGAGCCTACGGTTTTAGTGGATGTAGGGGCACATTCGCACATATTTAAAGAAGAGGTTTTCGGGCCGGTAGTCCTGATTCATAAATTTTCCGGGCCGGATGAAGCGGCCACTTTGGCAAATAACGTGGATTTTGGTTTGGCTGCCTGTATTTGGACTAAAGATTTATTTCTAGCTCAGGATCTTGCCAGAAAAATAAATGCCGGGACTGTCTGGATTAATACTTATGGTATGTTCTATAATCAGCTTCCTTACGGCGGTTTCAAACAGAGCGGATTTGGCAAAGAACTTGGCCGAGAAGGGTTCTTAGAATATACCCGTTTAAAAAATATAATTATAGATAAATCTTCCGATGGCAAACCTTTGGTTAATTACTGGTATGGGTTCTAAATGAATGTCGCCAGTGTTTTAGAGCGGTGTGTAAAAGAATATGGGGATAGGCCTGCAGTTATTTTCCGTCAGCAGGAGCTGACTTTTACTCAGCTGCGGGATAAAGTATTTTCCTTTAGCCAGGGATTACTTGCGCTTGGGATAAAACCGCACGATAAAGTAGCAATTTATCTTCCCAGTTGGCCGGAATATATCATTAGTTATCTGGCTATCTGGTCTATTGGCGCCTGCTGTGTGCCTTTAGATTTTATGCTCACTGAGGATGAAATAATTTCCTGCCTGGATCACTCTGAAACAAAACTCCTGATTACTAAACACAAGGCCAATATTTCGTTTGCTGATCTTAAGGCAAAGCTGCCTGCTTTAAAAAATATCATTTGTTGCCAATCAACAGAAAAAGAAAATTTAGATTTTGATACTCTTTTGGTAGAGAATAAAAGTTGTGCTCCTGAAATAAAAATTAATGAAAAAGATTACGCCATCATTTTTTATACTTCGGGCACAACCGGTAAACCCAAAGGTGTTCTGATTAATTATGCCCAGTTGGATGCTCCGCCAAAATCTATGTCCTTTTTTGTAGATTCAGATTTAAGCGCAGGGGATGTCACATTATGTGCTTTGCCATTTTCACATTTAGGAGGTTTGATTTATATTCAGAATACAATTATCTTTGGCCTGACAATGGTGTTGATGGAGCGTTTTAGCCCGTTAGATTTTTTAAAAAACGTGCAAAACTACAAAGTTAATTTTTTCTGGATTGTTCCGTCGATGTATTATGCCCTTTTGCAATTAAAGGAGTTTGAGACATTTAATTTATCGAGCTTGCGTTGGTTGGTAACTTTTGGAGCAAGCAATTCTCCGGATGCATTACGCAGGTTTCATCAGTTTTGCCCTAAGGCTAGCCTTCTAAACGGCTGGGGACTGACAGAAACCAATGCTCCGACGGTGGTTTTACCTATGGGTTCAGAGAATATCGAAAGCGTAGGCCGGCCTGCGCCTTGGATTGCAGTTAGGGTATTTTCAGAAAATGCTCAAGAGGCGCCTTGTGGCCAGGTAGGTGAAGTAGCAGTGAAAAGCTGGGTAGTTTGCGACGGGTATTTTAAGGACGAAAAATTAACGCGGTCGACTATTCGCGATGGCTGGTTTTACACAGGTGATCTGGGCAGGTTTGATGAAAAGGGTTTTCTTTACATTGTCGGAAGAAAAAAAGAGATGATTAAGGTTGGGGGAGAAATTGTTTTTGAGCCGGAAGTTGAAGCAAGCCTGCAGAAACACCCGGATATTGCCGAGGCTGCGGTAATCGGGGTGGCTGATAAATTAAGAGGAGAGGTGCCTAAGGCATTTTTGGTGGCAAAAGTTGGCAAGAGCCTCTCTGAAGAAGACTTACGTTATTTTTTACGCCAGCATTTGGCACATTACAAGATTCCGCATTACTTTGAATTTCGCGCCACACTTCCGAAGAATCGTACAGGTAAAATCGACAAGGCACAACTAAGAGATGGCTTTTGTCATCCTCGCGAAAGCGGAGATCCAAAGGAATAGATTCCCGTTTCCACGGGAATGACTAGAGATCATGCAAGATATCAAGGAATTAGCTTTAACAGAGCTACAAGATAAATTACTTTCCTGGGGTCTGCCTAAATACCACGCCAAACAAATACTCAGCTGGATCTATCAAAAAGGAGCTTTTGATTTTAACAGTATGAGTAATCTTCCGCAAGCCTTAAGGAAGAAGTTGGCAGGTGAATTTTATATCCTTGGCCTTGCACTTGCGGATCTACAAATTTCCAGCGATGGAACAAGTAAATTTCTTTTTGAATTAACCGACAAAAACCTGGTTGAAGCAGTGAATATTCCGGCGGCTCGTCGGGCCACTGGCTGTATCTCTTCCCAGGTAGGCTGCAAATTTAGTTGTCAATTTTGCGCAAGTGGTGCAAAAGGATTCAAACGCAATTTAACGGTGGGTGAAATTTTAGATGAGGTGCTTTATTTAAAAAACAATACACAAGGAGTAGAGCTGACGCATATTGTTTTTATGGGAACCGGCGAACCATTGGATAATTACGAAAATGTGCTCCAAGCTATCCGCATAATTAATTCTCCGGATGCTTTTAATATCGGCGCCAGGCGGATTACTATTTCGACAAGCGGGATTATCCCGGCAATAGAAAAGTTAGCATTAGAGGGTTTGCAGGTTGAGCTTTCCATATCTTTGCATGCTTCAAGCGACAAAATGCGTTCACAAATTATGCCGGTAAATAAGAAATACCCGCTGGAAGATTTAATCAAATGTTGCCATGAATATATTGCAAAGACTAACCGGCAGATTACCTTTGAATATATTTTGATTAAGGGGTTAAATTGCGGATTAAAGGATGCTCAGGATTTAGCCTGTCTCCTAAAAGATTTAAGGTTGGCCAAAGTAAACCTGATTCCGGCAAACCCGGTTCCGGAATTAAAAATTATGCCTCCTTCAAAGCCAGAGATAGAGGCGTTTAAAGAGTATTTGTTTAAAAGCGCAATTAATGTTACATTAAGGCAAGCGCGCGGGCAGGATATCGATGCAGCATGCGGGCAATTGAGGCTAAGACATGAGCAGAAATAGATTAGAGATAATCGTAATTATTCTAGGTATTATTTTAACCGGTTGTCTAAAACATGAGATTAAAAATTCCGGAACTAAAGGGCAAAATATTATTTGTTTCGGAGATAGTATTACCTGTGGTTACGGCGCCGCTGTGGGACAAGATTATCCAGCCGGATTGGCAAAATTATTAAAACTTCCGGTGATTAATGCCGGAATTGATGGAGATACTACTTTTCTTGCGCTGGACCGCCTAGATAGCGATGTCTTGTCTAAAAATCCGCGCCTGGTGATTGTGGAATTTTGCGGGAATGATTTTATTAAAAAGATTCCCAAAGAAGATACTTTGAAGAATTTAAGCAAAATTATCGACCGCATCCAAGAGAAGGGCGCGATGGTCGCCTTGGTGGATATTAGCTCTGGGATGTTCTTTCAAGAATACCGCCAGGCTTTTAAAAAGCTAGCTATTGAGAAAGGAGCAATATTTATTCCGGTAGTTTTGAGTAAAATTATTACTAATCCTGCGATGAAAAGTGATTTTCTGCATCCTAATGCGCGCGGATATAAGATTGTTGCTAACCGGGTTTATAAGGTAATAAGCCGCTATATAAAATAAAATGAAAAAAATAAGTTTAAAGCAAATGAAGGCCAAACAAAAAGGGGTTGTTTGCGATATTTCTGCGGGCCTAGCTTTACAGAATAAATTTATGAGTATGGGAATTTATAAAGGCAGGGAGATTACTAAAATCAGCCATATCGGTTTAAAAGGGCCGGTTGCCATCAAAGTAGGCAGGAGCGTTTTAGTCTTAGGGCATGGTGTAGCTAATAAAATTGAAATGGAAATTCAATGATTAAAAAAATATTCCTCATAGGTAATCCTAATGTCGGTAAAAGCGTAGTTTTCTCACGCCTTACCGGGGTAGAAGTTATTTCTTCTAACTATGCCGGTACAACCGTCGAGATTATGCGTGGGTTGCTAATGCTTGGGGATAAAGAGATTGAGGTGGTGGATTTACCGGGTACTTATTCGCTTGAGGCAAGCTCTAAATCCGAGGAGGTTGCCGTAGCTTTATTAAAAGAGTGCCCTAAAGAAGATTGCGTTGTTGTAAATATCGTTGATTCTACAAACCTTGAGCGCAATCTTTATTTAACTCTGCAGCTTATTGAAGAAGGCTTGCCGGTAATTGTAGCTTTGAATATGTGTGATGAGGCTCAACATCATGGGGTAAGCATTGAGGTGGATAAGTTGGAGAAAATTCTGGCAGTGCCGGTAATACCGACTTGCGCCATTACTGGTTTAGGCATGAAGAGGCTCTTAGAGAGAATCAGTGAAACAAAACCGGTAGAACGCCAAAGATTTTTACATCGACAGCGTTGGCAGGAGATCGGCAACATTATTGAGCAGGTACAGCAGTTGACTCACCGCCATCATACCTTACGGGAAATTTTAGAGGATGCTTCGGTAAGGCCTTTTAGCGGCGCATTAATTGCTATTGCAGTTATATTTGTTTCATTTGAAATTGTGCGATTTATCGGTGAAAATTTAATTAGTAAGATTGCCGATCCGATATTCCTCAATCTCTATCAGCCTCTCTTGGTAAAGCTGAGTTCTTTTCTAGGAGAAGAAAGTTTTATTCATCATTTATTAATTGGAGATCTGATTAACGGCCACATTGATTTTAAACAGTCTTTGGGATTACTAACGACTGCTCCTTATATTGAGTTTGCTATGGTGTTGCCGTATATTATTTCATTTTATTCCGTCTTGGGATTGTTGGAGGATATCGGGATCTTACCGAGGTTAGCTATGCTTCTGGATAATCTTCTACATCATTTGGGCTTACACGGTTTTGCGATTATTCCGGTGCTTCTGGGGTTAGGTTGTAATGTTCCTGGAATCTTAGCTACACGCAATCTTGAATCCAGGCGCGAGCGTTTTATCGCCGCAACTTTAATTTCTATTGGGGTACCTTGTGTGGCATTACAAGCAATGATCTTTGGTTTATTAGGTAAATTTTCCGGGTGGTATGTTGCCGGAGTGTACCTTGTGCTTTTGGCTATCTGGTTGATATTGGGGATTATCCTTAATCGTACGGCCAAAGGCTACAGCCCCGAACTTTTGATTGAGATTCCTCCGTATCGGCTTCCGTCGCTAGCAACATTGTGGAAAAAATTATTCTTGCGCATTAAGGGTTTTTTAATTGAAGCTGCCCCGCTTGTCTTGTTAGGAGTTTTAGTGGTAAATATTCTTTTGTATTTTAAACTGTTTGATTTCTTTACCGGTATTTTTGCTCCTGTAGTCAAAGGTTTATTCGGGCTGCCTAAAGAAACCATTGTTTCACTAGTTATGGGATTATTCAGGAAGGACGTGGCAGTAGGTATGCTTATGCCGCTAGCATTAACTGTTAAGCAGTTATTTATTACCGCCGTACTTTTAGCAATATCTTTTCCCTGTGTAGCAACCTTCATTGTATTTTTTAAAGAGTTAGGATTAAAGGATTTGATAAAAGCCACTCTAATCATGTTTTTTGTCGCCCTAGTTACTGGCTCGTTGCTTAATTTTGTTATCCATTAATTAAGCAGACTGTTTTTTATTGACTTGAGGTTATTATTGTAGTATTTTTAGCTTAATAATTTAATTGATAAGAAGCAGGAGAGGAGGATGGATGGCGAGAAAATTGTTTTTATTTGCGGCTGTAGTTAGTTTCTGTTTATATTTACCATTAAATAAAGTAGCAGCGCAGACAGAGGGGGATGTGTCTGGGGATCAGCCTTCTGCTGAGAGTGCCCAAGATCTGAAACAGGAAGTTGCTAACGATGTGCAAGCGATAAAAGAACAGCAACAGCAATTGAAGTCTAATGCTCAAGAGGCAAGAGGAGAAGAAAAAGCTTTACAAGATCAGATTCATTCAGCCATGCAAGCAGGTGATTATAAAACTGCGCAACAGCTTAGGGGAAAATTGAAGGCAATGCACCAAGAGAATAGGCAACAGATGCAGCAGGATGCTCAGGTGTTAAAGCAGGCAAAGCAGGATTTGAGGCAAGATGTAAAACAGGGCCGTCCGGGTTTTAATCCTCCAGGATATAATCCGCCTGGAGTAGGAGCTGGCAATCCACCGGGATATAATCCTCCAGGTACTGGTCCCGGTAATCCTCCAGGAGTTGGCCGTGCTGGAAATCCTCCAGGATATAATCCGCCTGGAGTAGGGATTGGTAATCCGCCTGGATATAATCCACCAGGAGCAGGGCCAATGTCGCCTAGGGCAAGGGATGAAGCAAGAGGTATACGTCAAGATAATCAGGAAATAAGAGGCGACCGTAAGGATATACGCCAGGATAATAAAGAAATAAATCAGGATCGCCGTGATTTAAGAGAAGCAGTAAAATCTGGTGATAATTCCGCTATACGCCAGGAAAGAAAAGAATTACGGCAAGATATCGGTAAGAAAAGGCAGGATGTGCGTCAGCTTAATCAAGATAAGAGAGACAGGCGTCAGGATGTTCAGGGTGCCCGCCGTAGTGGCGGCGCGCCAGGGCCAAGAGGTGCAGGAGGCGGCAGGCCACGCTAATTTATTAGTCATTAACATGAATAGGGGCAGGATTAATCCTGCCCCTATTTTATATTAGCTTTAGCGTTCTTCCTTTGAGGAATAACTAAAAGGCAAAAGAAATTCTTCAGCAATCTTTCTTTTACGATTTAGACAGGGCAGGTTAGGCTTGTAGTAGATCCAGGATAGAAGTTTTAAAGAGTCATTTTTAGCAAAACGAAGTTGCCAAATAGGGAATTCTCTATTTATTTTAAGATAGTGGGTTAATGACCCAACAATGTCTAGTCTATTTTTTATTTCGTCTCTTATCCATTTAATCTGATTAAAATTAGTTGAGATAAACTTAGTATATAATCTATGATAAGTATATGTTTTTCCTTTATATTTCATGTATCTATCGGTATAAGTAAAAACAGAACCATCACCATCAAGATGGCCACGTAAGAAATCAATGAAATATTGATTTGGGATATCCAATTTACCCATCAACATCGTTTTCTTAGGCATCAACCCAATTTTTTGTAGCCATTGGTAAAATTTTACATTTCCAAAATTTATTCTATAAACGTTTTTCTTGCCAAATCCACGTGGAAGCGTGGTCATTGTTTTATTTTTGATACCAAGACACTCTTTGAATGTATTTGCTAACTGGTGGTCAGTTGTTGTGAAGAGGATGTGCCTTCTATCTTTGGATAGGTTTCCATCAGTCGCTATGAGGCCGATAGCGTACGCTAGATTTGAATTCCATTTGTAATTAATGTCATGTTTCATTAAAAAAATACCGGGAGAGGGACTTGAACCCACATGAGGTTGCCCTCAACAGCTTTTGAGGCTGCCGCGTCTGCCATTTCGCCATCCCGGCATATATTTTTAGGTTGACGCTAAGCATTTTATATTCTAAAATAGCAAAGGTCAACAGATAAATTTTTGGGGCTGTAGCTCAGCTGGGAGAGCACTTGCATGGCATGCAAGGGGTCAGGAGTTCGATCCTCCTCAGCTCCACTTAATTTTTTTAATAAAGGGCGGATAATCTCCGCCCTTTATTTTATAAGGAGTAGTTTCCCTAAAATTTATTGAGTATGTTTTGTAACGTATTGATTTTACGAATGTTATCCAAAGTGTCATTGCGAGCGAGCGCCAGCCAGACGAAGCAATCTAAAAAACAGGATTGCTTCGTCTGGATTCGTCCTCCTCGCAATGACACTTTGGGAAATTTTAGGGAATCCCATTTTATAAGTTATTGACGCTGATTTAGAGCAGGAGTATAATTTAAAGATTATGATACTAGGTGTGCATGTTTCCGGGGCGGATAAAATTTACCAGACGTTGGATATCGCGCATAGCTTAGGCTGCGATACTATGCAAATATTCAGCCGTTCCCCGCAATCCTGGCGTAATGGTAGCCAAATTGCTCCTGAAGATATTAAGGAATTCATTGCCCGGCGTAAGAAATATAAAATCGATCCGGTTTTTATCCATATATCCTACCTGATTAATCTGGCTTCTCCGGATGTGCGTCTGTATCATGGTTCTATTCAGGCTTATATTGAGGATATTCAGGAAGCGGATAAACTAGGCGCTGATTATATTGTTACGCATATGGGTAGCCATAAGGAAACCACTGAGGATGCCGGGATTAAGAGGTTGGTTGAGGCGCTAAATAAAATAATTGAGAAGACCAAGGATTCCAAGGTCGGTATATTATTGGAAAATACCTCAGGCAGCGGCTCCTGGCTGGGCTATAGATTTTATCATCAGCACAAAATTATAAAGGGAATAAAAGAAAAGTCGCGCGTGGGCTTATGCCTTGATACCGCGCATGCATATTTGGCCGGTTATAATCTTAAGACTAAAGCCGGCTTTGAAAAAATGATCGATGAAATCGATGAGATGGTGGGGGCAAAGTTAATTAAGTTAATTCATCTCAATGATGCAGCCGGAGAGCTGGGTTGTCATCATGACCGTCATGACCATATTGGTTTGGGCCACATTGGCCTAGCCGGGATGAAAAGAATTATTAACCATTCCAAGTTAAAGAATATCCCGATGATTTTAGAGACACCTAAAAGCACCAAAAACAGCGATAGGGAGAACCTGGCTTTAGTTAGAAAGCTCCGGGCGTAGATAAAATGCATTACGATTTTAAAAAGATTGAAGAAAAATGGCAAAAGATTTGGCAGAAGACTCATGCCTTCCGCGCGCAAACTGATCCTAAGCGCAAAAAATATTATTTACTGGAAATGTTTCCTTACCCAAGCGGAAAAATCCACATGGGCCATGTGCGTAATTACACTATTGGCGATGTAGCCAGCCGTTTTAAAACCCTAGAAGGTTATAATGTGATGCATCCTATGGGTTTTGATGCCTTTGGACAACCTGCGGAAAATGCGGCGATAAAGAATAAGACCCGTCCTAACAGTTGGACACATAAATGTATTAAAGAGATGGAAACAGAGTTAAAGAAAATGGGCTTTTCTTATGACTGGGAACGGGAAATTGCTACATGTGAAAGTGATTATTATAAATGGAACCAGTGGGTCTTCTTAAAAATGTTTGAACGCGGCCTGGCCTATAAGAAGGCTTCACAAGTTAACTGGTGCCCAAGCTGCCAAACAACTCTGGCTAATGAAGAAGTAATCGAAGGGGGATGTTGGCGTTGTCATACAAAAGTCCAGCAGAAGGATTTAGAGCAATGGTATTTAAAAATTACTGAATATAAAGAGAGATTGCTGGAAGATTTGGACCAGCTTAAAAATTGGCCACCTAGAGTTTTGGCGATGCAGAATAACTGGATTGGAAAGAGTAGCGGGGTGGATATTTATTTTCGCCTGGAAAACAGCGATAAGCTGATTTCAGTGTTTACTACCCGGGTGGATACAATTTTCGGGGCAACTTATATAGTGTTGGCTCCGGAACATCCTTTAGTCTTAGAATTAATTAAAGGCAAGCCTCAGGAAAATGATGCTTTAGAGTTTATTAAGAAGGTTGCCACTGAAAGTAAGGTAATACGCGCTGCTTCTGATGTTAAGAAGGAAGGGGTATTTACCGGGAGTTTTGCCGTTAATCCGGTAAATAATGAATTGGTTCCCATTTGGATTGCCGATTATGTCTTAATGGAATATGGCACAGGTGCAATTATGGCTGTGCCTACGCACGACCAGCGTGATTTTCTTTTTGCAAAGGAGCATAAACTTCCGATGCGCCTGGTAATTAGTCCCGAAGATAAATCAATAGATTCTGTGGATAAGTTAACCCAAGCATATGAAGGCGATGGTGTACAGATAAATTCTGCAGAATTTAATGGATTGAATAACCAGGACGCAAAAATAAAAATTGCGCAATGGATGGAGTCTAAAGGTATCGGTAAGATTCAGACACACTTTCGTTTACGCGATTGGTTGATTTCCCGGCAGCGTTATTGGGGAACTCCGATACCGATGATTTATTGTCCTGCTTGTGGCATTGTCTCTGTTCCTTATAGAGATTTGCCTGTAGAATTACCTACTAGCGCGCCTTTTACCGGAGAAGGGGGAAGTCCTTTAAGTAAGGTGAAAAAGTTTGTAGAGGTAAAATGCCCTAAATGCAAAGGTAAAGCCAGGAGGGAAACCGACACTATGGCTACCTTCTTTGATTCCTCTTGGTATTTCTTAAGATTCTGCTCGCCTAAGTTCAAGGATGGCCCGTTTGACGAGCAGGAAGCCAAATATTGGATGAGCGTTGATCAATATATTGGTGGTATTGAACATGCAATCCTGCATTTATTGTATTCGCGCTTCTTTACTAAATTTTTTCAAGATTTAAAGATGATAGATTTTGCTGAACCTTTTGATAAGTTGCTCACTCAAGGCATGGTTTTAAAGGACGGCGAGGTTATGTCAAAATCCAAAGGTAATATCGTAGATCCGGATTCTATGATTAAGAATTATGGAGCCGATGCCTTACGCTTGTTTATTTTATTTGCCGCTCCGCCTGAAACAGAGCTGGAGTGGGAGGAGCGTGGATTGGAAGGGGCGTATAAATTTTTAAACCGTGTCTGGCGTATTCAGGAAAATCTGAAAGAGAAGGCTGATCAGCCGGTATTGAGAGTTTTGCATAAGACGATCAAAAAAGTGGGGATGGATTTTAACGAATTTAAGTTTAACACTGCTATCGCCAGCCTCATGGAGTTGACTAATGTTATTTACCAGTTAGGTGCAGATAAACAGGTGTTCTCTAGCCTTGTGATTATGCTTAGCCCGATTGCTCCGCATTTTTCTGAGGAGCTTTGGGGAATTTTAGGAAATAAAGAGAGTATCTGTAAAACTTCTTGGCCGCAGTTTGATCCTAAGTTATTGGTTAAAGAAAATGTAGAATTAGTAATTCAAGTTAATGGTAAAGTACGCAGTAAAATCGAAGTTAGCCGCAATCTATCCGAAGACAGTCTTACGGAATTGGTCTTAAAAGATGAGAAATTGATTCCTTGGTTGGAAGGTAGGCCCCCGAAGAAAATCATTATCATTCCCCAGAAACTCATAAATATCGTTGTTTAATAGTGACAGCGGCCATTATTCTTTCTAATCGAGTAAGAATAATGGCCGCTGTCACTATTAAGTTAATACGTCTTTAATATCAAAAAGTAATCTTTGGTAATCGATGGGTTTTTCGACATAGACGGTGATACCGCTTTTGGCAGCGATATGCTTGTCGATTTCTTCATGTTTAAGGGATGTGGCGATAATTGGGATATCAGAATATTCCGGTAGGGCTTTTATATCTTGAGCAACTTTAAAACCACTCTCATCAGGTAAGACTAAGTCAAGCAGTATGCAATCCGGTTTTTCAACTCGTAGTTTTTCTAATCCTTCCTTGCCGCTATAGGCAATTACTACTTCGTAACCTGCCTTAAGCAGCTCTTCCTTATCTTTCTTGGCGATATTGAAGTCATCGTCAATAATCAGGATCTTCTTGGGCATAACTAAAGTATACACTAAAAGAACCGTAAATTGCAAAGAAATAATGGTGAACAATGGGACCGTTTCTATTTTTATCAATTTCCTTAGAGTTAAAAATAGAAACGGTCCCATTGTTCCTATAGTTTTTTAGTTAGATTTTTAGCATTTGGACGTCTATTGAGGTAAGGAGGATTTAAACATGCTTAATTTTACCCCTGAAGAGAGAAAAGTTTTCTTATTTGTTTTAGGTTTGGCGTTTTTCGGGTTAATTTTAAATTATTTAGTTAAAGTAAATGGCCATATTGAAAAAATGATTAATCCGCAAATCGAACTAGCCAGAATAAACCTCAATAAAGTAAGCCTTGAGGAGTTAATTGAATCCAGATGTATCTCAGCAAAACTTGCTGAACGTATCATGGAATACCGCTCTTTGCATAAAGAGTTTTCTAATTTAGAGGAGTTAAAAGAGGTTAAAGGAATCGGTAACCAGCGTTATGAGAAGTTAAATAAAATTTTCTTTATCGAATGAATTTACCGTTGGTAATATTAACTATATTTTATTCTCTAGGAATTATTTTAGCTAATTTTATAGGTTTTAATTTTTGGGCAGTTATGGGGGCAGCAATAGGAATCTTTGCCGTCTCAATCCTACTACAGAAAAAGATTTTTATATTTACGGCCCTGATATTATTTTTAGCGTTGTTTGCGGGAGCTTTAAATTTAAATAATTCCCGCACGCTGCCTCAATGCCATATCAGTAATTTTATTTATTATAAAGATTATTTTCTCTACCGCTTAAGTGGATTTATCGATAGCGAGCCGGAATTAAAAGATAATCATATCCAATTTATCTTCTACGTCCAAGATATGCAGAGGGATAAGTTAAAATGGCCTTGTTGCGGTAAGGTATTGGTTAGATTAGATTTTGCCTGTAAATTAAATTATGGGGATAACCTGATACTTATCGGAAATTTAAAGCGGCCCTATAATTTTAACTCTGTTGCCGGAGGTTATAAAGACTTTCTGGGGCGCCAAGGTATCTACTTGGTAATGCACGTAGAGGACAGGCGGCAGCTTATTTATCAGCAGAGTAACAGAGGGTTTAAGTTGATCAAAGTTTCATTTTGGTTGCGCGCTAAAATGGAAGCTGTTATTAGCCAGCAGCTTACGGATTTGCCGGCAAGTATACTTTCTGCCATGGTTTTAGGCCAAAAACGCGGTATTCCTTGGTTGGTGAATAGTTCTTTTGTAAAAAGCGGCACAGTGCATATTTTGGTAGTTAGCGGCTTTAATGTGGGTATTGTTGCTTTTATTATTAACTTATTGTTTAAAATTTTGCGTTTTGGACGCAAGATTCGTATTATTTTATCAATAATCTGTTTGTTTATTTATTGCTTGATTACAGGGGCAAGTAATCCGGTTGTGCGCGCGACAGTAATGGGGATAATCTTTTTATCAGCGTATCTTTTTAAGAGAATGCCGGATATATATAATTCTTTGGCAATTGCTGGGCTATTTATTTTGGTAATTAATCCAAGCCAGCTTTTTGATATAGGTTTTCAGCTGTCTTTTGTCAGTGTATTGGCAATTGTTTATCTTTACCCTAAGCTGGCAGCCTTGATTCACCTGGAAACTTACAGGAACAAAATATGGAAATTTATCTGCCAGGGTTGTTTGGTTTCATTTTCTGCCTGGTTAGGCACGCTGGGAATTATTGCTTTTAATTTTGGAATTATCGCTCCGGTAACTGTTTTAGCCAATATTCTGATTGTCCCCCTGGCTACCATAATTACCTTATGCGGATTCATTTTACTTCTATCCGGCCTGCTAAATCCTGGCCTAGTCGGCCTTCTTAGTACTCCTACTTCTATGTTGATTAACCTGCTTTTGAACATAAATGCCTTTCTGGTTAAGCTGCCCTTTGCTTATATCTATGTTTAAAATAAAGGGACCGTTTCAATTTTTTGTTTAAACAAAAAATAGAACCGGTCCCTGGCCCCTAAAATAGAACCGTCCCCGATATTTGTTTGACAAAGCCAGCCGGCTATGCTAAATTGGAAAAGTTAAAAGTAGCTTTTCAATGTCTTTATTCCAACATAGGCAACTGTCCTGGAAAAGTGACCCCAACATTATGAAACGCATAATCTTAAGCTTGTTAATAATTTCTTTTTTATCTATCCAGCCTGTATATTCATATTGGCTTTGGACCCCTAAAAGTGGTAAATGGGTTAATCCGAAGAACCTGCCCAAGGATGATCCAAAGGAGCAGTTTGCCTATGCCAAGTCTTATTTTGACGATAATAAATATGAAGAAGCTAAACGCGAATTTCGTAAATTACTTAAAGCTTACCCTAAATCTGCAGAAGCTGCGGAGAGCCAGTATTATTTAGGATTGGCAGAAGAGGCGCAGGGCAAATCATATGAGGCATATCTGGCTTATCAGATGGTAATTGATAAGTATCCGTTTTCCGAGCGTATTCAGGAGATTATCGAGAAAGAATATAAAATCGGCGAAAGGTTTATGTCCGGAGAAAAACGTAAAGCTTTGGGTATAGATCTGCCTGTGGATAATCCGGCGATTGAGATATTTTCAAAGGTGGTAGAAAATTCTACCTATGGTTCGTTTGCGCCCAAAGCACAATATAAATTAGGCTTGGTTCTAAAAGGGCTGTTGCGTTATTACGAGGCAGAGGAGGAGTTTAACAAAGTGGTTTCCCGTTATCCGGATAGCGAATGGGCATCTGCGGCAAAATTCCAGATTGCTTCCTGCAGGGCAAGTTTGTCTAAGGGATCCGCTTATGACCAGGGAGCAGCGCAGGATGCTAAAGAAAAGTTTGAGGATTTTGTAAAGGAGCACCCAGATGCTGTGCTTTCATTGGATGCGCAAAAGAATATTGATACCATTAGGGAGAAAGAGGCACAATCAAGCTACAGCATTGGCCGTTTTTATGAAAAACAAAAGAACTTTGATTCGGCAAAAATCTATTATAATGATATAATAGATAATTATGCACAGAGTTTTTGGGCTGATCAGGCCAAAGTCAGATTACAGATGATGGAGCATAAAAATGAAAAATAGGATTGGTTTATTTTTGTTCAAAGCTTCTATGTGTTGCCTGCTAGCTACTATTTTGACCGGCTGCGGTTATACTACCCGTTCGATGCTTTACGGAAAATACAAAACAATTTATATTACTCCCTTTTTGAATAAGGTAGATGTAACGCAGGAAGCCTATACGGCTAATAAATACCGTATTTACCGCCCGATGCTTGAGACAGATATTACTAAGAAAGTAATTAACAAGTATCTCTTTGATGGCAATCTTAAGCCGATAAAAGAGGATGAGGCGGATTTAGTGCTTAAGGGGGAATTGATTGAATACCGTAAAGACCCTTTAAGTTACACTTCGGATAATGAAAATGTTACTGAATACCGCATTAATGTTTATGTAAATTTAAGCCTCTGGGATGAAAAAGAGAATAAGTTGCTCTGGCAGGAGAATAATTTTAACGGCAATTATTCTTATTTTACCAGTTTTGCTCCCGGGAGCGTGGTTATCGTGCCCGAAGACACAGCGGTAACTAATGCCATAGATGATCTTGCCCGTCGTATTGTCGAACGTACAGTTGAGCAATGGTGATTTACCCCCACACCAATTGTAATATAATGCAAGTTAAGCACCCAATTGGTGTGGGGGTGTATCTACTTATTGGCCAGGATATCTTAGCTAAAGAAACTCAACTTAAGAAAATAAAACAGGAATTTCTTTCCAAAGATCTGCAAGATTTTAATCTGGATACATTATACGCCAAAGAAGTAACCTTAAGAGATATTCAAGAACGCCTATTGGTTATTCCGCTACAAAGCGCCAAACGGATCATTGTAATCAAAGAGGCGCATTCGCTTGATAAAGAATCAAGTGATTTTCTCCTTGCTTATTCCAAAAAGCCGCATAAACAGTTGGTTCTAGTGTTTGATTTCCAGCAGTATGATTATAAAGATGAGTTTATTAAAGGGATATCGGCGCATGCTTGCGTAATGCGTTTTAAGGAGACAGTTAACCCGGATGCATTTGTTTTGAACCGGCAGATTGAATTAAAGAGAACCGATTCTGCGCTACGCATATTGGATCAGCTGCTTAAAAATGGAGAGGCTCCTGAGCGTATCCTGGGAGGGTTGCGTTTCGCCTGGGAAAAACAGAACATTGCTGCTTTGGATGCCAAAAGAAAACTTAAACTCATGCTTAACTGTGATATCGAAATAAAAACAGGCAGGCTAAAGCCTGCCTTTGCATTAGAAAAATTAGTAGTTAGCTTATGTGGGCTTGTCTCGTTAGAAGCAGCGCCCCGCGCGCGGGGCTTCTAATGAGATTTGCTTAAGCGCCTGCTCAGCCGTGATTTTCTGCGGTTAGCTGTAGCCGAAGGAATAATATTTTTTTTGGCTGCTTTGTCTAGTTGGGAAAAAACCTTGGCAATAAATGTTTTGGCTTGAGCGTCTTTTTTAGTGAGTAACTCTTGGAATTTCTTGATTGTTTTCTTTAATTCTACCTTTACCTTAAGATTCCGGGTATGTTTTCTTTTGCTTACTCGGTTACTTTTTAGCGATGTTTTGCGTCTTGGCATATATTCTCCTTCCCGCGGGGGAACACCAGCGCAATTCCAATTAGCGCTGGGTGTGTAAATACTGGATATTAGTTAACTTTGTAAGGTAATATTATTACCATAATTAGCTGCGTATGTCAACAATCAAATATTCTTTAAACAGCCAAAACCATGCAGTTGCCCGCTCCGCAGGGATTATTGGTATTGCTACCTTAGTCTCGCGCGTCCTGGGTTTTATAAGAGATATAGTTATTGCCCGCTTATTTGGAGTTTATATTTATGCTCAGGCTTTTGTAATTGCTTTTCGCATACCCAATCTTTTTCGTGACCTAGTCGGTGAAGGCGCCTCTAATGCTGCAATTGTCCCGGTTTTAAGCGAGTACAGCCTTAAGCATTCCAAAGAAGAGTTTTGGGAGCTGGCCAATATTTTACTTAACCTGCTCTTGGTCATACTAAGTGTAGTTACTATTCTGGGAATTATTTTTTCTCCTTTAATTGTACGCATGATCGCCCCCGGTTTTATTGCTTCTCCAGATAAACTGCAGGCAACGATTAACCTTAACCGGATTATCTTTCCTTATATACTACTTATCGGCCTGGCAGTTTATGCCATGGCTGTGTTAAATTCGCTGAAAAACTTTACTGTTTCGGCGTTTGCCCCCTGCCTTTTAAATGTTTCTATAATTATCTGTGCTCTGCTTCTGGGAGAAGGCATAAAGGGCCTGGCCAGCGGGGTTTTGCTTGGTGGTATTCTACAGCTGGCAGTGCAGATTCCTGTTTTATATAAAAAAGGGTTTCGTCCAAAATTCACCCGATGCTTTAAGCATCCTGGAGTAATGCAGGTTCAAAGATTAATGTTGCCCCGCCTGGCAAGCAGTGGAATTTACCAGTTGAATAATTTTGTGGATACTATTTTTGGATCGCTCTCGGCGATTGTTGGTGAGGGGGCAGTTGCGGTTCTTTATTTTTCCTACCGGCTCATTCAATTCCCTATAGGTATTTTTAGCAATGCCATTGCGCAGGCGATTCTACCTACTTTTTCGACACAAGTATTGGAGGATAATCGGGAGAATCTTAAAAACACGCTTTACTGGGGACTGCGTGCGGTTTTCTTCGTAATGCTACCGATGGGAGCGCTTTTTATGGTTTTAGCGCAGCCATTAATTTTTACTTTTTTTGGTGGAGGCAAATTTGATGTTAATGCAGGGCTCCTGACCAGCAATGCCCTGTTTTTTTATAGCATTGGGTTATGTGCTTATGGCGGAACAAAAATATTACAATGTTGTTTTTTTGCCCTCAGAGATACGGTTACTCCCACCAAGATTGCAGGGCTTAGCCTGCTGTTAAATATTATCCTCAATTCACTTTTGATGTTTCCGCTTAAAATCGGGGGGTTGGCTTTGGCCACCGCTATTTCGGGGATAATTTCTTTCTTATTTTTATTTTTCATTCTAAGCAAACGTTTGGGTGGTTTTGGAGAAGGCAAAATATTAAATTCATTTTTACGTATTCTTATCGCTAGTCTTTGTATGGCAGGTGTCTGTTTTTTGGTGAATCAGGCATTGAATCTTGCCTGGGCATTATTTTGCGGGGTGCTATCTTACATTGTTTTTTGTTTTATTTTTGGAGTAGCCGAACTTAAAGAGTTTATACTAAAGTTTTTATGGGAAATACACAGAGTTTAAGAGATAAGATTTTATCAGCTCCTGACTCACCCGGTGTATACCTGATGCGTGATAGTTTGAGGCGCATAATTTATGTAGGCAAGGCCAGCTCTTTAAAGAGGAGGCTTTATAATTACCTATCAGCTGATTTAGATAATAAGACTCTGGCTTTAATGGGAAGGGTAGCGGATATTGAGTTCAGGTTGTGTGCAAATGAAACCGCGGCTTTATTGCTTGAGGCCGGGCTTATTCATGAGCTCAAACCAAGGTATAATGTCTCTCTTAAGGATGACAAGAGTTTTCCTTATGTTTTGATTTCCCATGAAGAGTTTCCGTTAATTTGTAT
The DNA here is from genome assembly GCA_028712255.1 of Candidatus Omnitrophota bacterium. Classification (NCBI taxonomy): domain Bacteria; kingdom Pseudomonadati; phylum Candidatus Omnitrophota; species Candidatus Omnitrophota bacterium. Next base: position 76,329 of record JAQTQJ010000004.1, on the reverse strand, counting down.
TACGCGTAAGAAGAATGAGGCAGGCGCACGGTATCTGGGGCCATACACTAATGCTAAACTTTTAAAAAACGCACTTAAAATTATCCGGCGTAGCTTTGGGTACCGGTCTTGCAGGCGCCTTCCCAAGCGCAGTTGTATTTACTATAAGATCAATCTTTGTCCTGCTCCTTGCATCGGTAAAATTGGCCCTCAGGAATACAGGAGGATAATTGCCAATATTATTTTAGTTTTAGAAGGCAAGGGTGATTTGTTGATCCGAAAATTGACTAAATCCATGCAAGATAAAGCCAAGGCTCATGATTTTGAAGCGGCAGTCAGGATTCGTGACCAGATTACTGTTTTATCGCAGGTGCCCTCGGGTTCAGGAGTCTTTAACCGTAGAGCAGAGTTGGAAGATTTAAAAAATAGGCTGGGCTTAGTAAATTTGCCTGTTAGAATTGAAGGGTTTGATATCTCTAATATCTCAGGTCAACATTCTGTCGGTTCAATGGTCAGTTTTCAAAATGGCATGGCGGATAAAAACAATTACCGTCGTTTCCGTATAAAGAGTTTTTCCGGAATCAATGATTATAAAATGCTTGCTGAGATAGTAAGGAGGCGTTATGTTCGGTTAATCAGGGAGAAGAAGCCGTTACCGGATTTATTGCTTATTGACGGAGGTAAGGGCCATCTTTTAACCGCAGCGCGCCAACTTAAAGAATTGAATCTTGATATTGCGCTGGTTAGCATTGCTAAAGAGAAAGAAAATCTTTATAGCAGCCAGAAACGCGGAATTTTACGTTTTCCAACTGACGCTGCGGCGATGAATTTAATCCGACGGATACGTGATGAAGCGCACAGGTTTGCTCTTAGTTATCATCACATCTTGCATAAAAAAGAGGTATTTAAATAATGTTTACCCCGTTAGAGAAAAATCATACCCTAAGAGAACATAGTTCTCTAACGGGGTTGAATTTTCAAAGGATTAGAGGAGTTTTGTTTTATTTAAGCGTATTTTTATTTTTTGCCGGGCTTCCTTTTATCCTTTCTTATGCATTGGGGTATAAATTTAATAGGCATACTTTAAAGTTTACTAAGACCGGCCTAATCTCTGTAAAGACCCAGCCTGCCGGAGCAAAAATATACCTCAACGGTAAACTTATTCCAGACAGGAGTCCTGCAAGTATGCAGGAGTTAGTCCCTGGTGTTTATAAGATTGTTTTGGAATTAGCGCAACATTATCCTTGGAAAGGGGAAGTTGATGTTGAGGCGGGTAAAGTCAGCCGCCTGGATAAGGTTATCCTTTTTCCGTTGCGCCCCAACCTTCAGCAGTTAAATCAGGAAAATTTTTCATTTTTTCACGTTGATAGCGAAAAGAAATTGATTTATTATTTGGATGCTGAAAATAAGGTTGTGTATAGGTCTAATTTAGACTCAAGTAACTTTGAGGATATCGCCAGCCTTCCTGAAAAATTCACACAGATTGTTGGTTGGCAGGTTCCCGAAGATAAAAAGAAGCTGTTTGTTTTTAATCGTCATCAGATTGGCGTAGTTTTCTTTGATAATCAGGGTGATTATGGATTTCAGGACTCCTTTGTCTTTTTAGATTATCCACAGGAAAAAATAATCCAGGTTTTTTGGCATGCGGATAGCTACCATTTAATTGTTTTGACCGATAAGCATGTTCAGGTAATTGAGGCCAGGCCGCAAGCAAAACCGGTTAACTTGGTAGAATTAAATAAGGAAGGGGCAGAGGCATTTTATGATAATAAAGAGAATGAACTTTATTTTAGCGATAGCCAGAGAAGCCCCGATGGTAGTTTTTATAATAATTTGTACCGGGTGGACTTAAGCCCTAGCCTTATTTCATTAGAGAAATTGATGATCCAGCCTTTTAAGGGCGTTAAATCGATAGGGAAGGAAGATAAGGGTGGATAAGAAAACATTCTCAAGGCGCATCTTTGAAATTATACCCGGAGGTTTATCCTGGAGCATAATTATTGTATTAGTTTTTTTGTCGATTAAACATCCGGTAGCCAGCGCTATAATAATTATTACTTTTGATTTTTATTGGATAATTCGTACAGTTTACCTGACTACTCTTTTAGTGATGGCGCACAATCGGCTTTCTCATCAGAGGAATGAAGATTGGTTGAAACGTTGTTTAACTCTTCCTGAAGATAAAAGTTTTTCCAAGTTGTATCAATTAGTTATTTTTCCCGTTTATAACGAAGGCCTGGAGGTTTTGCGGCCGTCATTATCTTCTTTGGATGCAAGCCATTACCCAAAAGATAAGATTATTGTAGCTATGGCTTTTGAAGAACGCAATATCCGCGCGCATGATATTGCCTTAATTTTAGAAAAAGAGTTTAGTTCAAAATTCGGTGCTTATATATCTACTTTTCATCCTGATGGTTTAGCCGGGGAAACCCGCACAAAAGGTGCAAATGCCACATGGAGCGCTAAAGCTGCTAAAAAATTTATTGATAGCCGTGAAATTACTTATGAAAATGTGATAGTTTCCTGTTTTGATGCCGATACCTGTGTTGAGCCAGAATATTTCGGATGCCTAAGTTATCATTTTTTGACCTCTGATAAACCACATCAGGCAAGCTATCAACCGATGCCAGTTTATAACAATAATATTTGGCAAGCGCCTTCTTTTGCCAGGTTAGTTGAGATTAGCAGTTCATTCTGCCAGCTGATTGAAAGTATGCGCCTTGAAAAGTTTGTTACATTCTCCAGCCACAGTATGAGTTTCAAGACGTTGGTTGAGGTGGATTATTGGCCGGTGAATATGATTTCAGATGACTCCGTGATCTATTGGAAAGGTTACTTACATTATAATGGGGATTACCGGGTAGTGCCTTTATATGTTACGGTTTCTATGGACGTAGCTTATTCTACTAATATATGGAAGACAATTGTTGTGCAGTATAAGCAAAAAAGAAGGTGGGCATGGGGAATAGAAAATTTTCCTTTTGTAGTGGATGGTTTCATAAAAAATAAAAATATTTCTTTATTTCATAAATTAAGAAGGTCATTCCATCTATTGGAAAGCCATGTTACTTGGGCTGTCTGGGCCTTTATTCTGGTGGTTATTGGGTATTTGCCCATGCTTTTTGGGGGAGTGTTTTTTAGCCAGATGGCAATTGCTTATAATTTACCCAAGATTACCGGATTACTGTTTCAGTTTACTTTATTGACTAGTTTGATCTGGATATTTCTGAGTTGGACAATTCTACCGCCGCGGCCTAAGGGGGTGAGCGTATTCAAGAATGTAATTTTGGTCTTGGAATGGTTTTTTGTACCGTTTATAATATTGATTGTCGGCTCACTTCCGGCAATTGATGCTCAAAGCCGGCTTATGTTTGCCAGATACATGGAATTTAATTCTACATTAAAAGGGGATAAGGTGTTATAATATTTAGTCATCGTGCGCTTATAAACACCTGGCCCTTAAAGGAATTGGGTTAGTGTCGCCTGGTGGCGAGGAGGGAGAATGGATATTAAAGGGTTAATGAGAGAGATGGTGGGTAGGAACGCTTCAGATCTTTTTTACCGAGCCGGAGGCGTACCCCGCCTTAGAATCGACGGTAAAATAATCTCTATGGATACCAGGATTTTAACCGTAGAGGATGTTATGCTTGCCACCGAACAACTGTCTAATACCAAACAGCTTGAAATTTTTAGAAAATCCCTGGATGTAGATTTTGCCGTATACCTGGAGGAATTTGACCGGCGTTTCCGGGTTAGCGTATTTACGCAAAGAAATTGGCCATCCATTGTTATCAGGAATGTGCGCAATAATATAGCTAACTTTGAAGAGTTAAATCTTCCCACTGAGGTGTTAACAAAACTATCGCTGGAAACCCGCGGTTTAGTATTGTTGACCGGAAGTATGGGCAGCGGAAAATCTACGACGATTGCCAGTATGATTGAATATATTAATAATAACTGCAGAAAACATGTTTTGACTGCTGAAGAGCCGATTGAATTCACTTTTGAAGATAAGCAGTCAATTATAAATCAGCGGGAGCTGGGGATAGATGTTCCGAGTTATCAGACTGCTTTGCGTGCTTTTACCTTACAGAGCCCGGATGTGATGTTTATCGTTAATATTCGAGATTCTGAAACCGTATCTAGCGCTATGGCTGCTGCTGAAACTGTAGTTTTAGTTTTGAGTACTTTGCATACAATTAATGCTTCTCAATCCATAGAAAGATTGATTAACTTTTTTCCTCCTCACCAGCATCAGGAGGTAAGGAATCAATTGGCCTGGCTGCTAAAAGGAGTAATCTCATTGCGTTTGGTGCCTGTTAAACATGGGACTGGCCGCGTACCTGCTTATGAGATTATGCTTCTAACTCCCACTATCAGCCGCCTGATTCGTGAAGGAAAGACTTGGGAGATTCCTCATTACATTGAAGATGGTGCAGTATTCGGTATGCAGTCGTTCACTCAATCTTTGGTTAAATTAACTCATGACGGCAAAATAAGCGTAGAGGATGCTGCGCTTGCTGCAGATAGCCGCGAAGAATTTATGTTGGCTTACAAAGGGATAAAGAAAACTTAACGAAACAAGTTTTGCAGAAAGGGATAGTCATTTTGCTATAAAAACTTCCCAAATGGGGACAGTTATTTTTCTTCAAAACGTCATTTTAAAAATAACTGTCCCCATTTAATGTTTAATAGTAAGAAGGAGACGGTTATGATAGAAGAAATTAAAAGTAAACTTGATGGGATTGGGGTGAGGCTGGAAAACTTAAGAGGTTATCTTTGACGTTGCCGATAAAAGGCAAAAAATAGATGTTTTAAACACCCAGATGTCCGCTGAGGGTTTCTGGGGCAATACAGAATATTCTACGAAGATTGTCAAAGAATTAAAGAGCCTTAAAGTAATAGTTGAGCCTTGGGAACTAGCCTATAAAAAATATCAGGAACTTACCGAACTTATTCCCCTGCTTAAAGAGGATGATAAGGATTTGGTTTCAGATTTAACCCGCAATGCCGACAGCCTCTTGAGCATAATAGAAAAGTTAGAATTCCAGGTTCTTTTGGGTGGCCCGCTTGATAAGAATAGCACGATTTTAAGTATCAATGCCGGAGCAGGAGGTACAGAATCCTGTGATTGGGCAGGGATGCTTTTTAGGATGTACAGCCGGTTTGCACAAAGCCACGGGTATAGCGTAAAAACAATTGATATGCTTCCGGGGGAAGAGGCAGGGATTAAAAATGTAACTATTTTAATCGAAGGCCCGTATGCTTTTGGTTATCTAAAAGCAGAACGCGGAGTGCATCGCTTGGTGAGAATCTCACCTTTTGACGCAAACTCACGCAGGCATACTTCGTTTGCTTCGGTAGATGTAATTCCGGAAATAGAAGAAGATCTGGATATCAAAATCGAAGAAAAAGATTTGCGTATAGATGTTTATCGTTCTAAAGGTGCAGGTGGCCAAAGCGTAAACACCACGGATTCAGCGGTGAGGATTACGCATCTACCGACAGGAATTGTGGCGCAGTGCCAGAATGAGCGTTCGCAGTTTCAAAATAAACAGACTGCCTTAAAGATACTTAAGTCCCGTCTCTATACAGCAGCACAGGTAAAAAAACAGGAAGAATTAAAGCAGCAGGATTCAGATAAAAAGAGAATTGAGTGGGGCAGTCAGATCCGTTCTTATGTTTTGCATCCCTATAATTTAGTTAAAGATCACCGTACTGATTTTGAAACTGGGGATACCCAGAAAATTTTAGACGGCGGTTTGGATGAATTTATTGAGGCTTTTCTCAAATATAGTGCTAATAAATAAGAGATGCTACAAGCGTGTCATTCTGAGGGAGCGAAGCGACCGAAGAATCTAGATCCTTCGCCCTTCGGGCTCAAGATGACGAATTAGGAGTAAAATGTTAGGATTAATTAAAAAAATTATTCTTCAAAATAAACAGAATGCTATTAGGAACAGATTTCCTAAATTAAATATGACTTTGCATTCTGATATGCCTAGCCCTTCAATGAACAAGATGGTTGAGGTGGCTAGAATTGTTAACATAGTGAATTCTCTAGAACCTAAGATAAGCGCGCTTAGCGACGCAGAGCTTACTGCTAAGTCAAATGAATTTAAAGAGCATCTAAAAAATAGATCTGTTGAGATTGCTCAGGAGCTTGAAGATTTACAACAGGCAATGCTTAGCGTGGCTATACCCGAAGAGAAAGAAAAGTTAAAAGAAAAATTAAAGGTTAGCCGCAATAGAATTTTTGCCGATATATTGCCGCAAGCTTTTGCCGTAGTCAGAGAGGCAGCTAAGCGTACGATAGGATTACGCCATTTTGATGTGCAGATTGCCGGAGGTATTATTTTGCATGAAGGTAGGATTGCCGAGATGTCCACCGGAGAAGGTAAAACTTTAGTGGCTACATTAGCAGCTTATCTTAATGCTTTATTGGGTAAAGGAGTGCATGTGGTTACGGTCAATGATTATCTTGCCCGGCGCGACCGCGAGTGGATGGGGCCGATCTATGAATTTTTAGGGCTGTCCGTAGGCACTATCCAGCATGATATGAGCGATGAGGAAAGAAAAATTGCTTATGCCTGCGATATAACTTATGGCACCAACAATGAATTTGGTTTTGATTATCTGCGCGATAATATGAAATATTCTATTGAAGAACTGGTGCAGCGGCCGTTCTATTATGCCATAGTGGATGAGGTTGATTCAATATTAATCGATGAGGCGCGTACACCGTTGATTATCTCAGGCCCTGCCGAGGAGTCCACGGAAAAATATTATACTGCTAAAAAAATAGTTGAACAATTAAATGGCCGTAGGGTTACGGAAAGAGACGAGATCGACGCAAAATATAAAGGAATAGACTTAGGAAAAGGATTTGATTATGTCGCCGATGAAAAAGCTCAGACCGTAGCTTTAACTGAAGAAGGGGAGATTAAAGCCTCTAAGCTCTGGGGCGTGGATACCCTTCATGCTTTGGAAACTATTGAGTATCGTCATCATACTATTGCGGCCCTGCGGGCAAAGGAGTTCTTTGAGCGGGATGTGGATTATGTGATTAAGGATGGCCAGGTGATAATCGTCGATGAATTTACCGGCAGGCTTATGCCCGGCAGGCGCTGGTCAGACGGCCTGCATCAGGCAATCGAGTCTAAAGAAGGATTAAAGATTGAGCGGGAAAATCAAACCTTAGCCACCGTGACTTTTCAAAATTATTTCCGCATGTATGAGAAACTAGCCGGGATGACGGGTACTGCTTTTACCGAAGCCAATGAATTTAAAAGTATTTATCAATTGGATGTAGTTGTTCTGCCTACAAACAAACTTTTAGTGCGTAAGAATTATCCTGATCGCATTTATAAAACTGAAAAAGAGAAATTTGATGCTGTGGTTGAAGAGATCGTAGAATTGTATAATTTGGGCAAGCCCGTATTGGTCGGTACAATCACTATTGATAAATCCGAGAGGCTCTCTGAGATGCTTAAACGCCGCGGGGTTACTCATCAGGTATTAAATGCTAAATATCATGAAATGGAAGCGATTATTATTGCTCAGGCCGGTAGATATAAAGGCGTGACTATTGCTACCAACATGGCTGGCCGTGGTACAGATATACTTTTAGGTGGAAATCCTGAGTTTACCGCTAAAAACGTGGCCAAGCAGAAATTAAATCCGGAGGATCCAAATTATCAGATTGAGTACAAAGCAATCCTTGATCGTTATAAATCCGAAGCTGCCCTTGAACATGATAAAGTAGTGGCCTTAGGCGGCTTGCATGTTTTAGGCACGGAGCGCCATGAAGCCAGGCGTATCGATAATCAGCTGCGCGGCCGCAGCGGCAGGCAGGGGGATCCGGGTTCATCACGTTTTTATGTATCATTGAAGGATGATCTTATGCGTTTGTTTGGCTCTGACAGGATTATTGGGCTGATGGATAAATTGGGACTGGAAGAAGGGCAGGTTATTGAGCATCCCTGGGTTAGTGGTTCGATTGAGATTGCCCAGCGCCGGGTAGAACAGCACAATTTTGAAATCCGAAAACAGCTCCTGGAATATGATAATGTAATGAATAAACAAAGGGAAATTATCTACGGCCAGCGTAAGCAGATTTTGGAAGGTTTTTCTTTAAAAGAAAATATTATTGAAATTATTCCCAAATTGATTGATGATTATCTGAAAATTTATGATCACGGGGATTCCTCTGGTTTAGATGTAACGGGTTTAATCAATTCCTTGGCCTTAAATTTTGGCCTAGAGACGGACGCTAAGGCATTTACTGACCAAGATAAAGAAGGGTTAAAGGATGATTTAACACAAAAAATGCTTTTAGCTTATGAAGGTAAAGAAAAACTGATTGGCGCAGAGTTATTGCGTAATTTAGAACGTATGGTTTTCCTGCAGATTATCGATACTAAATGGAAAGATCATCTTTATGCCATGGATAGCTTGCGTGAAGGTATTGGTTTGCGCGCCTATGGGCAAAGGGATCCTTTGATTGAATATAAGCGCGAAGCTTTTGGAATGTTTAGTCAGATGATTGCTGCTATCGAAGAGGACGCTGTGCAGACTGTTTTCAAATTAGAGCCAGTCAAGCCTGATAGATTCCAAGGGGTTTTTAGTTCTCTGCCCAAGGAACTAACTCATCCTGAGGCGAATAAATTCCAGGCTCCTGCTGGGGACGATGCTGATGTGGAGCTACCTGTTGCGCCCGCGCAAGCTGTTAAACCTGTGCAATCCCACCAATCCAAGGTAGGCCGTAATGACCCCTGTCCGTGCGGCTCGGGTAAAAAATATAAAAAATGCTGCGGAAAATAAACATTGCAATAAAAGGGGACGTTTCCCTATAGCCTTAGAGGGAAACGTCCCCTTTTTATCATTCTGAAAACCCTTTCTTTTTTCCTTATTTTACCCTTGTTTTTACTTACCTATATAGCATACTTATAGTAAGTTAATAAACCGGTAGGCAAAATGATGAAAAAATCCAAAACCTTTAAGATTCTTTCTATTCTGCTGTGCGTATCTCTTTTATTGCAACAAACCGGCTTTGCCCAAGTAGCCAATGCAGAGTTAAATATCGCCGGCACTCTTAATTCCCTGCACAATGCTCTATCTCCCGATAAATTCCGTCCCCTACACCTAAGATCTATCTCTTATGATAGCCTAAACAACAACTTTAAACTTCTTTTAGACAAAGGAGACCAGTTTAAGGATAAGAGGACCCCTGGACTTGAATCAACTACCAAAGACCTGCTCAACTACTTCTTTACAGGTATCGCTCTACCCAATGGCACCTTTTGGGTTAACCTTCGCCCTGATTTACCCGATGATATCATTGATCCACTCCTAGCTCAAACTCAAATAGGCAAGATCCTCCTGGAAGCAGACCTCCAGCTTAAAAAAGACACTGCTGATGCCACTAATCCTTCTACTCCTCAAGGCAAAGAGTACTGGGATAAACTCTATACACGCGCCCAAGAGCTCTATGGCACCCAGAACGTAACCATTCCCACGCTAACCCGCCCCTGGATCGTCCCGGATGAGATCATTATCCGTGAATCAGTAGATTCAGCCTATATCTACAAGGCAACCCTTAAAGTAATGCTTGAGCAAGACTATCTAAAAGATAATGTTGTCTACTCTTTCAAAGACGTAAGAGAAAGGCAGCTCAACGCCTACTCCGCTCAAATCATAAGAGAGGATATTATTCCCAGGTTAACCAAAGAAATCAACAATGCCAAGCGTTATGCTCCCCTAAGACAGGTCTACTACTCACTAATTCTTGCCCAATGGTTCAAAGCCAGGCATAGGGGACTGTCCCCAACAACTCAAGGTGGTAGGGCAGGTTTAAACCTACCCTACCCAACTATTGATTCTAAAGATCTCACTAACCTTAAAATCCAAATCCCCTACTCCGTAGCTACCTATTTCAATGCCTACAAGGAGAACTTTGCTAAAGGCCAATACAACATTCAAGAACCCATCAGTACCCCTTTTGGCCAGAGTATCAGGAGTTACTTTTCAGGAGGCTTTGCCATCGGCCAGGTAATTCCTGCTTTTGGACAAGCCACTTCTGTTAACCCGGCAGGAACAATAACTACTATAGCTCCCACTGTCGGTGATCCCAGTGTAAGCAATTCTGATCTAGCCGAAGTGAATGTTCGAGGTTCAGAGATAGACGTAGTAGCAGGTGTAGGGGAGAGTGCCCCAAGCGTGGCTGCTGCTGAGGCCAAAGGAATAGAACCATCCCCTAATCTTGAGAATATTCCCCAACCAGGACCAACAAAACAAGCTCAATCATTACTCCAGAAGTTTCAGGCAGGTATTTCAAATGCCGTTAAGTCAATTAAGAAGAATGCTTCATCATCACAAAATCCCCTATCATCGATACCAGTATTCGATGCCGTTAAGAAACAATATGATAAAGTTGCGCAAACATACGCAATTTTGCCGAAGGATTACCATTTTACAGTAAGTGATCCTACTGTCCTACGAGATGAACAAGAATTCCAAAAGTTTTTGGGTTTAGTAAACGAGCGCTACGGAATTTTGGATCCTGGCGCAGATGCCAACAGCAAACAGTATGCGTTTTTATCGGATACGATTACCAAGATTACCACTAGGCTCAACGATCGGGCAGGGCACAAACAGCTACGTACGGATATAAAAGTATACATATCTCTTGAGCCGGTAGTCAATGCGTATTGCCTTCCTGACGGCTCTGTGGTGATTACGCAAAAATTACTTGATGGCCTGGATTTTTCTGATGAAATTGCCGCGGTGCTCGCGCATGAATTGTCACATTATCAGGATAATTATTTAACCTGGAATAACGTCGGTACCCCTTTAGATAAACGTCTTGGGGAATATAAGGCGGATGCAGTTTCTCCTTCGTTAATCAACGGTATTGGATTTAATCAACTCGCGGTTATTTATTTATCTAACAAGCTGGAAAGCTTTGTGAAGGGGAGCTCTGACTGGACGCATGGAAGTCAATTTGATCGAACGACGCTTCTGCGCATGAATTTACAGGGACAGGATTTGACGCATGTTAACGCCTTTCATCCGTTAGAGGGGTACTGGAAATCTCCGGAAGGGTATTTTATTGTCCTTGATTATTTAACGTACTTAAAACAATCTTCATTTCAGGATTTTAAAGATACTTGGGGGGAGTTGACCCAAAAAACACTATCTTCGCAAGAGCAATATAAATTCATCATCGAAGAATTTATCGGAACACAACAGAGGCAACCGTTTAATGCGGCATCTTACTATCTTAGTTGGCAGAAACTTGTATATATCAGCCAGTATCTCTTGAAAGAGAATACTGCATGCGCGGATGGCCTTCCAGCCGAGAGTACAGATGAGGTAGTTCGATATTTGGCCTTGTCACTGCTTTCCTCTCGCAATGATAATCCTGATGGCTACGATATGGCCCCCTATCTGGGAGATTACTTTATGCGATTACTAAATATCCAAACAGAATCTCCTAATGTTCAGGAGTGGCAAGAGGTCTACAATTTCTTTACTTTTGATGGCTCACTGTTGAGCCTTGATGGTTTTGGCAAGAGGATTACTGCGATTACACTAGCATTTAATGCAAGCGGGAAGATTTCCAATCCTGCGTTTGGTGGCTCACGGATATGGCTTTCTGATTATTTAAGGCAGCTTCGGCAGTATTATTTCTCCGTGTTTTATTCAAATTTAATAAATTCTTTTGATTCTGAAAAAGACTTTGAAACATATAGAATATTTCTCGAGCAGTATATTTCAAGCAAGAAGTATGTTGAAAAGAATATCCTTGATCCTTCTTTTGTTTATTATCCAAAGAGGGCCAATGAGGATATACGAAAACAGAGACTGGTTGGGAGCGAAAATCCGCATCAATGGTATTTTGTAGGGTCATTGTGGCATGACATTTTTAATGAAGAAGCAGCGCTCCGTAAGGATTTTGATTCTTACGAGCAATTCTCAAGCCGGTTATCAGAAGCACAGAAGAAGAAATTGGGACAATTAGTTACCTTTACCGCCGAATGGATTCGTAATACTCAGGATTTGCAAGAAGCCAAAGACTATTCTAATCGCCAACCAAATGACACCGAACTTGGAGAAGAAATTCATAACAGGTTTGGCCGTATGACGTATGTGGATCTAACTTTATGGCTTAGTTCGTCGCTATTTGATATATTTTCAAGCGTAAACCCGTTAAGTTATGGGCTCAGAATGGAAGCGACTAACCGGGTATTGCAGCAAGCAAAATTACCGGAGTATGGAAAGCAGATAGGGCTTTATGAATATATGGCTCAAGGGGATAGAGTTGGATTCTTGCGAATGTATATACAAAAATTCACAGCAAATCATTTTCAAGATAAGGACGGGCGATTATGGTTGCCAATTAGCGTAGAAGGCATTAGCCGGATGAGTACAGATAGAGCACAAGCTCAGGCTTATGCCGTGTTCTACCGGGAGGCGATGGAACAGTTCTTAGTAAGTAGCGAGTTTATTGCATATCAGAAGGCATCATTGAGCGAAGCATTTTTTATTGAGAGCGCTATTCGAAGAGATATTCTTTGCGTAGAAAGTAAGAGCAGGGAAGAATCAAAGGTTAATGAAGAAGATTATGAGGTTATTTTGCGTCAAATGGACCAAAAATATTACCTGTTATGGGAGCAAAACCCGCAACGTGAAGAGCTTGCTGCGATTGCGCAATCTGTCAGCGGGCAAGCAAAAAAGAAAAGATTAGAATATACTACTGTCCGAAAAGCAAGACAGTTTATTTATGCCGATGCGGTTAATGATAATTCACTCGCCAATGCAGCGCTTACCGATTTTGATGCAGAAGCTGCGCAAGCAACACTGATAAATAAGCTTAGTTTATTATCGATTCAACAATTGCAGGCGCTTACCGATAGTATCCATGCATCATTTGCATTGTCTAATGCAGAGATATCGGCAAGAAAGATAAAAAATCAAGGATCTATTTCTGCTATTGGAGGCCGTAGCCGGTTTCTTGGACAGGAAGTATTAATTAATTATTATGGCAAGGATTCAGATGAACTTAATTTTCTTCACCCTGTAATTGAAGCAAAATTAGTAAGCTTGCAACTTTACGCAGCGTCATTGTCAGTGAGTTCTTGGAAAGATTTGGAAGAAGCGTATTATTTTATTGAGCGTTATTCTCCTCCGGGAAGGCAGAAACGTGAGCTTCTGACGAATCTGCGCCACCGCATAATCAAGGAAGGGAAATTTTCCGATGCCTACACGTTTGTATCAAATGAGTTAGGATATGGAAATTTTGATGCGTTGTATTATTTCCGCCAGGAGCGCGTGGATACGGATGCCGAATATCAACAATATCAACAATTAGTGAGTGTTTACGAGAAGGGCAATAGCCTTGATGGAAAAGTGATGCTGGGTGGTTTTATGGCATTGGATAAAACACTTGAGGAGATGAAGATTGGTGAAAAACAGGCGATGGATTTTATGAAGGCAATGGTAACAGGAGATGATGATTATCTTGCATCGGTAATCATGGAGACGATTACTAAGATTCGGGCAGAAGCGCAACAGAGAGACGACGTTGATGTTAGCGCTATTACGGATGTTCAACGCGTTGATGATTGGATGAACCGTTTTTATTCCATGACACAACTTGAGCGTTTTGTTTTCTTCCAGAGGCTTTTGTCAAAATATAACGCTGTGTTTTTCCGGGCAGAAAATTTGGAGAAACTCAGCGCATGGATTTTAGGGAATGTTTCAGGTATGAAACCAGAAGAATTACAACTTATGCAAAATATTCTAGTGGCATTTTTAGCGAATGTGGACAATAGCGAGCTAACACTTTTCTTATCAAAAGTTCTTGCGGAACATGCGTTGGTCGGTGATCCTGCGTATACACACCGCGCCGCAGTTATGTCGTGGTTTACACAGCCAGCTGATCCATTTGTGCGGGATTCCAGGTTACAGAGGTGGTTACCTGCTTATGAGCGTTTTCAGAATGAAATTTATCGGCCGACACAAAATCTTTTGAGCTTGGAAGAGCTACAGAAATCATATGGCCGAAGCAGTTATGATCGTAAACGGTGGAAAGAACATGGTTATGATAGACAATTAAAAGAGCACAAGCAATATCAAAAATATAAGAAGTACGTAACGCAGGAGTATGGTAAAACAGCAGAACAATTCTTTGCGTTTCTGAAGGATAACCCGTCATATATTCCCGATACTGAGATTGAGGCAGTGTATGCGGTATTTAATCCCGGCGAATCGATGATCAACCCGCAGCTGCTTAAGTTTCAAGCAAAAGAGCGGGAATATTATCGCCAGGAGAATGCGGTATTTCAATTTAAAACTACAGTTGGAAAAACTAAAGCATTATCTATAAGGTTAGGTAAATTCATTGCTACCGCAGGGCAAGCAATTGGCGCGCTCGGTGTCCGGTTCCTACAAGTATTTGGCCAGTATTACGCTATCCCGCAAGAATATAAGGAAGAGTTCAGTAATGTGTATGATAACGCCTCTACTCTGGTAAAGAGTAATTTGTTTCAGTCGCTGGCAGTTGAAATTGAGCGTATGCAAACAGTCCGGGATGGGGCGTGGATTAAATCCGCTGCTTATGCTGAATGGTCAAAGCGCCTGATGGAAGCAGGCCAAACAATACCGCTAACTGAATATCTTAAACAGTTCCGGGCAGAAGCAATTAATTTTCTGGGATTCCGTTTTAATTTAAATGACAGCCCGCTTCAAGATTACGATCAACGCGTATTCTTATCTTTATTTGCCCAAAATTTACGGGATAAAAAGCTTACTGAATATAATGAACGTACCGCATCAATGTTTGAAGAGGTGTTCACAGAAACCTTGGCAAGTTTTAAAGCATTTTATACTGCACAGGTTGAAGCAATGGAGTATTTAAAAATACATCTTAGGATAGAAAAAGTGTTAGGCGGGGGCTCCATTAATACCGCGTATTTAGTGTCAGTGACACAACCGGATGGGAGTGTTGCTAGACAGGTGGTAAAAATTATATCTCCGAATCTTGAGGTTCTATTAGGCGAACGCGCAGAACAAATGCAAAAAACAGTGAAAGATTTAATTGCTAAAGACCCTAAAAATGAACGGCAATACATTATGGCAGAACGATTGTTGGGTACTTTAAGGTTGTGGGTCAAAGATGACATTAATGATGGCTTTTTCTTAAGTGACGATGCGATATTTTCTTCAGCTGTATTTTATCCTGCGGCAGGCTCAATAACCACATCGCGTGTTTTGCAGCCATATGGATACAGAATAAAAGTTGAGGAATATGCTCCAGGGGATACGCTTAAGAAGATATTAAATGGGGGCGACCAGGTTGTTCCCGCCCAGACGGATAAGAAAGGAAGAGTGAGTGATTCAAAACTAAAAGCGGCGTTAGCTGATTTTGCCAGGGATTATTTGACGCATTTGTTGACTCCGGTTGCAGATTCCTATTCCGGAGAAACCATATATATGGCGCATTCGGATTTTCATATCGGTAATTTAATGCTTAATAAAAGACCCGACGGATCATATGAAAAAATAGTAATCGATAGAAATTATTATCTTAAATTATTACCTGTGGATATTGATCTAATTACCCGATTAAGTATGGCTTGGAAATTTAATTTTATGGGTAAAGTTGATGCGCTGATTAATTATCTTTTGCAAGTAAATCCGGATAAAACCGATCAGGATAAGGTTCGCCAAGAGATACGGTCAGTAATCCTAAAGAAAATATTTTCTTGGTCAACAGTTATTGATCTAATCCAAGGAAAAGATGTCAGCTCAAGTGTTGCCAATCTCTTAATGGCAGAATTTGAAAAGCGAGGGTATGATACGCCGCTGAGGATCCGGTTATTTTTCAAAAATGTGTCCGCAATCAATAACCTGCTTCAATATGTTGACGGATCCGATCTATTTGATGCGATCAAAAAGTATATATCTACTACGAATAAAGGCCAGGTGTTAAAGGTAGCTCAAGTAACGCCAGCGCCGCAGCTGGCAACTTCAACTTCGCGCGCGGCTACTGGTAGCAAGAGCGTAGTCATTGGTTCTGGGCCGGCCCAGTTTTTCTATGATAGATTTGGCCAGATAGATTTGGGTAAGATGGTAGTGGAATGGGCGCAAAGCATACGCTGGCCTTGGAATAAAGCTAGAGCAACTATACAATTGCAGCCAAGCATAGACTTAGTCGACCTTAATCGTTTTATCTGGGCACAGTATCGGTTGGCAGAAAGAAATATCCCAAGGGAATTATTACCTGATATTTTAAAACTTTTAAAACTCAATACTGCTCTTACAGGAGAAGCTGCATATAAAGCTATATATGAGGGGTTTGGCAGTAATGGATATGCAAAAGAAGTTGTAGACCTGATTATTGGAGACACATATCCTGTTGAGGGTGTAAGATTAGATGTAGAGATCGTTGACCAAAACAAAAATGCAAGGATACAGAGTATATGCGAAGCAGTATCTAATGGGCTGGATGCGCATGGATTCCGCATAGGCCAATTTAGTAAGGGCGTAAAGCAGATTATTGATTGGTTAGGGCCTTCGGCTGAAGATAAAATAGAAATATTTACACGTAAAGAAAACAGTAAAGCCTATCATCTTACTCTAACTAGAGATGCTCAAGGCGCTCGATATATTCAGATTAAAGAGATATCCGCGCAGGAATATCAGGATCTAGCCCAAGAATATGCCGGCCAAATTATAGAGCATGGCACTATTGTAAAAGTGTCTACTGTTGAGGCTATTCCGCGCTTGGATAGCCAGCGTGATGAAACGCATCGTAATTCTCAAGGAGCAATAGCTGACGCTATACATCAGCGTTTCCCGTTTGTAGGGGAAGTGGATATTTATACGCAGATGAGCGGCCAGAGGGAACCCGTAAAGATTAACGGGTTTGAGAATAAAAGAGTAGTTGTGCCGGTGAGGAGCAAGGCTCATGCCCCAGAAGAAAGCCAGGGCAGGTTTGTAAAAGTAATTACTTCAGAGCATGCCATAACTATTGTTGATAATGGCAGTGGCATGGATGCCGAGGTTCTCGCTAAAATGTTTGTACCCAAAGAAGGGACAAAGCGCCCCGCGTCTTTAGAGTTAAATATAGATAGAGAACTGGGTAAAGTAAAAGTTGTTCATGATGAAGCGCTTCCCCATCGGGTTTCTTTTGCCAGGAATGGAGAGGTAATTATAGCGGTAGATATTCCCGGAGAGATTATGGATAGCGCTACTGTAACAGGCGGTTTAATGCTTGAATTAGGCGGTTTGCTGGATGTTTCCGAATCCCGGGATAATATTATCATGGGCCTTAATTTAGGCGGCAAGATTCCCAGTTTCCAGCAAGGGGTAGAGTACGCGATAAAGCAGATTGTAAAACATCCCAAATTGACTACCCGCGAGAAAATAAAATATATTAATACCATAATGGTTGGCCTTGATGGCTTAATTAATTCCAATGCTAATAGCAGCCATTTGGTAAAAGGTATCCGCGCTAATGTTCAGGAAGTAATCAGCGGCCTAATACAAGAGTTAAGGCATCAGGGGGTTATTGTCCTGCCTCAGCAGAAAGAGTTTGGTAAACTTGAACTCGGAGGCAAGGATGTACTTTTTGTGCATGGAAAATTATTTGATTGGCAGCTTTCTAGTTTCTTAAACGCAATCGGAGGAGAGATAATTCCGTATGTTACTTTAGGAGGGGCTAGCCACCTGCCTTTGATTATTGCTCCTTTTACTCAAGAAGCCACAAAAAGGTTTTTTAAGTTTGACCGTTTATGGCATACCTGGGCTAAAGAAGAACGCCTGCCAGTAATCAAAACCGAAAGTTTTGTGATTATACCGCAGGAGTTGGGCAGGAGATTATTAGAATTGAGCAGGAAAAGAAGCGGCGGTTTGACGGCCCAAGAAGAAAAAGAATATTCCTCACTGTTGCAAAGAGTAAACATTATTACCGCTGAAGAGGTGGTGACAAGTTATGAGCATGCCAAGCCCAAAGATAACTTGGCAGTTACAGCAATTCCAGAAGTTAAAGAGGTAAGCGGAGCAATTGATTCCGGTGCAATTAATAAATTTTTAAGAGAGCCTCCTGTAATGAGCATGCAAAAAGGCGTAAAGGAAGCTGGCGCGCAGGCTAAAGAACCAGCTGATTTAGATTTAGTTAAAGTAGTCAGTGGCATTGCGCAGGCCTTGCCTGATGATTATTCAAGATGCCGCGCTTATGCCGTATTAGCCAGAGGATTAGCTAAAACAGGAAGAATTGATGAAGCAAAAGAAGCGCTGAATAAGGCGCATCATTTTTATAGAGTAGAAAAGGACGCTTCTGATCGGAATGCAGACGGATGTGATGCCCTTATAGCTACAGCTTTAGCAGAAGCTGAAATAGGGCAGGAAGATCTAGCTTTTGTTACACTGCGCAAGGCGTATCTTGAGGCACAAAATGTTTTTGAGAATGATAATCGTAGTAGATCTTGGTTAATGGTTAGAGCGGTTAAAGCTTTTGTTATGGTAATGGATAAATCCGCCGGTGTTATTATGGGTACTACTGAAAGGTTAGGGCTATTTGAAGAAGTTATTGATTTTACAGGCCACATTCCAGATCCTTCTGCTAAAGCAAGAGCTATTGCTTCTATAACTGAAGCGTTGGCTGGAGCTGCTCGTTTACAAGGAAGTGCTGGAACTTATGCCTTGTTTGCAAAATTAGTGAATATGATAAAGGGCATGAGCCATAATGATCTGCGTGAGAATATTTCTACTATTATTGAAGCATTAATCGCCTCAGATATCACCATCCAAGAGGTTTTTACTCTGCTAAAAGAGATTAAGGGCACAGTAGAAAAGCTCGATAATAAAGAACGAATACTTGCAATTATAGCCAAGGCATTTTCTAGACTAGAAAGACAAAGAGAGGCAGGTAAGTTATTTGAAGATATACTCATTAATGTAGAAAAGTTTCCCAATTCATGGTCTAAGGGAACAGAGTTATTAGATATTACAAATGCATTAGTTGAGTCAAAATTACCAGAAGAAGAAGTTTATGCTTTATTGCAAAGAGCGCAACGTATCGCAGAGAAACTTACTGATCCTGAAGATAAGGCGGAAGCCTTGGCTATTGTAGCCGCCGCCTACTTTAAGATGATCAGAATTGCCGATGCAGAAAACGTGTTTAAGAAAGCGCTCTCGATAACAATCAAAATATCAGATGTTACCCGAAAAGGGCAGGTTTTTGATAGCATACTTAAGAGCTTCGTCGGGACAGATAAATTCTTAGTCCGGCCAGAAAAATTGCAGGAAATATTTGATATTGTGATCAAGCAGTTGGATCTAGGTAGTGTTCTAGAAAGATTATTGTTCCTATCCCATGAAGTTAAGGGATTGATAGAGAATGGGGATATAAAAGAAGCAGGGCGATTATGTAATAGCATACTGGAAGTTTTGGGGCAATTCAATACGGATTCTGTTGTTCGTAAGTCTATCTATCCAGGCTTATTATTTAATATAGCTCAAGGGTTAGCCCAAATAGGTGAAGTAGATGAATCCTTGAAGATAACCAGGAAGATTCCTGAAGACGAAGTTCGGATGAAATGTGAAGCTCTTGTTTCTGTAGCTGAGGCATTTGCTAAGGGAAATAGGATAGCTGAGGCCAAGGCAATCCTTAAAGAAATTCTTGAGCTCATAAATAATAATAATGTTCTGGTGCTAGAAAATTATTATGCCGCTATAGAGGTATTAGCGGAAGTTGAAAAGGTAGAATCTACTGAGGCTGAGCCATTAGCTCATCCGCAAGTGCAGCCAGCTGCGTTATTTAGCGAGACTAAGCCTGCGGATGCGCCGAATTCTATCATAATTACTCCGCAACCCGGCGGAGGTTTTAGCCTTATTAACCGTGAAGATAAAAATCGTGCCGCTCCATTTGCATATGTTCGTGTTCAGCGAATAGGGTCAACCGATGCCTTTATTGTGTATGAATCTAATGATTCTTTCTACATTTATAAGGGAGATCAACAGTTGTTTGACGGACGGCCCATAATAGGAACTACATACTCTGTTGTAGCCATAAAGGGTAATTTGGTGGTTATAGAGAAAATCGATATGTTGCCGTTGGGAACGCCAAATAAGAAGCATTATATTGTGCTCGATACCGCCTCAGGAGTAGAGCAATCGGAATCGTCAGAAGTTTTTCTGTCTGCTTCGGGAAGATTCTCGGTGCATAAACAAGGCAATAACATCCTTACATATAGTGATTATAACACAGCCCCAAATAGGGTGCCGCAAATAATCACGCATGATTCGTTGGGATTTCGCGTAGATGATAAGGCAGATGTGGTTATTCTCCAGGATAAGCAGGGCAAATACAGTTTATTTAGTCTAGGGCAGGGCAGGTTTTTAATCCAAGGCGCTGACCACATTGAAATTGATTCTTCCGGAGAAGTGGCGATATTTAAGGCCGGCAATAAATTGGATTATTTATGGTTAAATGAAAAAGAAGAAAAGAAAGATGAGATGTTTATATCAATGAGAGCTAAACATCGAGATCTTGAAGAAGGAGGTAAAATAAGAGTTACTTCTGACGGAGGCAAAACTTATTTACTGATAGTAAATAAGGATGGGAGACTTAAAGAGTGCGATGTATTTAGTAGAGCCAGCGGATATGCGGCTCCGGGTATATTTATTCATCGAAATATTTTTAAAGTTATTGAGGCAGGGCCGTCAACAGACCCGATATCTCGACGTTACTGGGAAGAATACGATTTAGAGAAGAAAACAATTTGGGATGAAGAGACAAATGGAATTCCAGAATCTTATAAGACGCATTGGGGAGAAGTAATGGCCTCAATTGGTTTTGAATATAATAGAGGTACTCCCATAGAACCATTGGGGAGCATTTTGCTGCAAGGTAATAATTTGATTTTTCGTAATTTTTCTCATTACGAAGGTAGTTTTTATTTACCAACTGGTGATCACGATGTGTGTATTTTAAATTTAGATTCCGGATTATTAACAGATATTAAACAAATACAGCCCTCTGATCGTGTGGTGTCGTTAGAAGGTGGCAAGGTTTGGTATCTTTTAAATGCAGAAAGAGGTTTTGAAGTAGTATATGCGATAACCGATAAGTCAAGGCCTGTTGCTTCGCTTTTTTTTGAGCATCAATTCTTTATAGAGCAAAATAATAACTTTATTCTTGTAGCTACTCATGATGGACGCATTCTTTTGGTTAATAATTTCGGCGAGATTAAGGGTGTTACTAAACAAGTACCTCAAAATTTTATTTGTGCAGACGTTAACGGCGAATATTTTGTGTTTGTTAATCCTCAGACCCAAGAGATAAGGTATCTGGACCCGCGCAAGGTATTTGTTCAAGCGCCTCAACCCGCTCAAGTTCAAGCGCAGGCAGAAGAGGCACAGATTAACGCGCAAGAGGTTATGGCAAAATGGAGAGATAATGTTTTCTCTCAGCGTGACGCTTTTATTGCTAGGGCGCAGGCTGCTTATCAGCCATTCTTAGATTTAATCCCGGAAGAATTCAAGCATCGGTCCGACTTTAGTCTCGGAGAAATGATTAAAGAACTTTATCTAGACCAAGAAGATGAGATTAATCGTAGATTCCGGCAAGCGCTCGAAAATAATCAGCCTTTGAACCTTGAAGAATTGCCCTTTGATATTTTTAGCCGAAGGATGCAGCAATTTTTGCGGGTTTTGCCCGGATTTCTTCAGGAAAGAAAAACTCAGCTTTCTCAAGAGAGAATTGAGGATCAATACGATTTTTATTTTGATTTGTTTTTTAGCCTTATCTGCATTTCTAAGGAGAGAGAGTTAAACATCGAACATCTTGAGATAGATAATCAACTTTTTGAAGCCCTTGCTTATGGCTGGGGTACTTATCAGGAAAAGATAGATATCTTACCCGTAATAATCAAATTCATCGCTGCGCTAAAAGAAGCAACTCCCGGTGAAGTTAAAAGGCTTACATCAATAATAAATTTTCTCTCAGGTGTTTCTCTTCAAGCTGCAAACCACGCCGATGGTGCTCATATCCTTGCCAATCAGATAAATAGGCTATTAGCCTTAAAACCAGAAGCCAGAGATAAATATTTATCTGATTTGTATAGCGCCTTTGAATTATTTGATGACGCAAACGAACGAAGATCATTTCAACTTAAGGATGCTCATAAGCTGGGTAAAGCGCGCCCCTTTGTGGTTTTTTTAACTAATAATGTCGAGCAGTTAAGAGAGAAGGAAAGGACTGAGCCTGAGGGTGTGGATGAATTTAATGCTAGAGGCCCGGAGGAGGCAGTAGCCTTGTCGCAGATTATTAAACTTGAGCAGCAAAGGCCAAAGAACGGGCTCGCGGATAAGGTTATGAGCGTTGAGCAACTTGTAAGAAGTATTTTTAATCTTCCTCAGTCTTCAGCAAAGTTAGAATCGGATATTTTACTTAATGCTACTGTGCAAAGAGAATCTGGCGCCTATACTGCTGAGATTGCCCAAAATTCCCGTGATGCTACGCGTGGTAAACACGGGGAGCTATTAGTAGATTTTTACCTTCAGCAAAACTCTCAAGGCCAAGAAGAGTATGTTGAAGAAGCTCGGGATAATGGGACCGGCGCCCTAGAAGAGGTGGCCTTGCTTATTCCTAAATCTACTAAGGCAGCCGCAGGCCAGATTGAACTCACCGGGTTCTTTGGCACAGGAAAATATACGCTGTTTGAAGGAGTGGACCGGCTTGAGATTATTACTAAAAATAGCCAACGCGCTTATATGTTTGTTTTTGCGGTAATTAGAGATTCTTCGGGGAGGCCAACCGCAGTTAAGTTAACGCGTATACGCAAGATAACTGATCCTAAAGTTGCTCAAGGCGTAACCGTAAGGCGGATCAAGTCATTGGATAATACCATACCCGAGCTGGACCAGATGCTCAGCCAGCGTTCCTGGAAGATCTTTGTTGGCCTGGCGCAGGATGAGCATTTTAAGGTATTTTTTATTGACCATGAAGGTAAAAAGCAGCAGCTCGCTGTAGAGAAAGATATCTTAGCTGAAGTTGAGTTTAAAGCAGTCCGTCCTCAGGAAAAAGATGAGACGAATTTTGGCCCTTTGCGTATTATCAGCGCTAAAGATATGCCCTTACAGATTGTGGATAAAGCAGGTTTAAGGGTTAGTGAAATGAAAGAAGAGTACTTAGCATTAATTCCTTCAGTTTTACGCCGGCATATTCAGGAGTTAGGGATTATCATCCAGATACCTCTACCGCTTATTCGTAATCGCAGCGCCTTTGAGCATGAGAATGAATTTCTTCCTCAGATTCAGCGCTACGTTGCTGTTGCCTTTTTTCAGGCAATCGCCTATAAAGCCCTTTCTCAAAGCAGCCCGCAATTTGTATTTGAAGGGTTTCCTTTAGACTGGGAGACCAATGATAGTTACTGGCAATCAATTAATCCTGCAAGCGATAGATGGATATTAGGGGTAGCCAATGATATAAACGTAGGCAGGATTGAGCGTATTTCAGAAGAAGCCTTAAGAGGATTACTTACAGAACCAGGGAAGTTAGATAAAGAAAAGAAGTTTACTAAACTTATCCTTCTCTTGGAAGTTTTCTCTAATAGGCAAAACTCTGATTCTAAGGTAAGCCTTCTAACGCGGCGCCTGGCGATTCAAGAGGAGACTAATAAGGCAATATTGGGTGCAGCTAAATTGCAAAGAGAATTATTAATGTCAGGAGGTTTCAATCTTGGAAGATTACCTTCTTTAAGCGATATTCCTTTTTCAGGAAATAAAGTTATGCAAGCCCTAGGTATTGCTTTGGGCCATGATCAAATGCAGCGTCCGGAAAGGTATATTCTCAACCCGAATGATTATAATGATAACGAAAGAGAATTAGTAACATTGGCTTGGGGGATAGCCCGTAATTTTGGCATCGAGCAGATAATTTTGTTAAATGATGAAGTGAGATTTGCCGGCGCTTTTAAGATTTATCAAGGTAAACACACGATGTTTCTTGCCCGCTCTATTGCCTCAGAGATTGGCCGAGCCGCTACTAATTCAACCGCGATAGATTCTGCTACTGATACGATTGTTCATGAATTAGGGCATCTGTTAGAGGAATTTATGCGTCAGGATAATGCAGGGCGATTTTGGCAGGAAGGTTATATTGCGCATCTGAGCGATTTTACCCACGATGCAGTAGGCACATTTGCTGAGGCGATGAAATACGCGGCGGCTGTATCTTTGAATAATGGGGACGGTTCTGTTTCTCTGGAAATGGACTCGGGAGAAACAGAACCGTCCCCAAGCTCTCTTAATCCCACTAGTCCCGATACAGGGATCAATCTTGCTTCTGGAACTATGCCTAACGGATTAAATAATACAATATCTCAGGGGGATGGCTCTGTTGAGATACAGGTTTATATTAATAATGGAGAAATTTATTATGAAGTAAGAAAGAACAAAGAATTGGTTAAAACAATAAGGGGCGATGATCCAAAGAAAGCATTCAAAGAAGCAAAACAAGTAGCAGCTGAAGCTCTTGCAGGAAGCAATGAAGCAACAGAACCGTCCCATATAACTTCAGAAGAAAGAGATAAAACATTACGTAGATATGCAGATACTCAGAGAAGCATTGATAAGGATGATGAAGAAAACTTAGGTCTTCCCAATGGCCTTGAGCTTATAATTTCCGGTGAGAGTCCGGAAATCATAAGATTTAAAGAAGAGATATTTAGTATGCTTGCTGAAGTAGGATTTGATCGTAATAATCCAGAACATTTAGAAATACTTAGTCAGGAATACGCTAAAACTCTAAAGGAGTATATTGAGGGAATGCGGCAAGGTGTAAGAACTGCTAAATACTTTGGCCTCGATGCAAAAACATCTTTCTCTCCGGATGAAATTAAAGATGCATGGCGCGATATTACAAAACTCATTGTAGATAAAATTAAAATGAAAATGAAAGCTGAGGCTTTAAGAAAGGTATTTCCTAGAGCGAGTAAAGAAATTTTTAGGGAGTGGGATTCTTACGGCGATATGCTGGGGAAATTGCTTATAGATGATACGCAAGAAGGTATTTTTGCGTTCTATGAGAAAGCGGGTAGGCCGCCAGTGCCTATTGCATGGGCAATGATTAGCAAAGACGTAGAAGGAAGAGTCACAAGGGTTTTATCAGCGCTTGATATTAATAGGAGTCAGAAAGGATATAAATCTTTGAAAGCTTCAATTTTGGCAGATCTTAAAGAATATTTAGAGAATGAGATTGCTAAACCGAAAACTACCGGCCCCATCAACGGCTCAACAAGTTCTTCATCAAATTCTGCTTTTGCTCCCGGCGGCATCGATAGTTCGACTACCCTCACCATCGATTCCCGACAAGGTGAGAAGCTTGGGGGAATCGACTTCCGCTTTCTGCCTATCGTTATCCAGTCTATAGATAGCCTCAAAGCAGGTATAAGGAGTTTGCCTCAAAGCACTCTACAAGGTATCAACCTAACCCAAGAGTGGTCAGATATAGAGCGTTTAGTTAATTCAGGGATCACCCCATCAGCAGAACGCCTAAAAGAGTATCTTGCTGCTAGCTGTTTTAAAGGTAGCCTGGATCAAGATACCAATAGAATAGTCTCTTGTATTGCAGATATCCTCAGGATGGAAGAAGAGAGCTGTTGTTTAACCGATCCAACACTTAAAGATATCCTGGTAGTGTTGGGATCAGGAAGAAGTGGAGAGGAATTAAGAATAGCGTTTAATAAATAGATCCTTCGTCCGCCACTAAAGCATTGGCGGACTCAGGATGACGGATGTAGGTAGATTACCGCTTTCGCGGGAATGACAAGGATTAACGAATCAAAAGGGGCGTTTTCCTTTAAGCCTACCGGCATAAAGGTTCCTCTAAAAAGCGCCCCTTTTTACTAATATTTAACTTCGCTTAAAATTTTTATATGGTAAAATATTAAGCGATGAAAAAAAGCATCTTTTTATCTTTATTATCCGGTTTATTTTTATCCTTTTCATTCTCCAGTTTCAATCTTTGGTTATTTGGCTGGTGTGGCTTGGTTTATCTTTTTATTGCCTTAGAAAATAAATCTCTACGCCAATCATTTATTATCGCTTATCTGTGCGGGATTGTTTTTTGGATTCTAACTATATATTGGCTTATTCATGTTACTTTAATCGGCCAAGCCGTATTGATTTTATACCTGTCTATTTATTTTGGCGTATTTGGCTGCGCAGTTTTTTCGTTACGATCGTTATCTCCTGCAAAACGCCTATTCTGCATACCAATTGCTTGGGTATTATTGGAATATATTCGCAGCTATTTATTTACCGGTTTCCCCTGGTCACTTATTGGCCTCTCCCAATATAAAAATTTACCGGTTATTCAAATTGCCGATATTACCGGTGCCTGGGGAGTTAGTTTCTTGGTAGTTTTGGTGAATACTGCTTTTTATTTAATTTTACGTAAGCAATCAAGAATCAAAACCTCTCTGATCATATCGGTAATTCTTATTTTATCTCTGGCATATGGATTCCATAAATTAAGTTATAAGCCTAATCTTGTAGCCGGTGCAAAACCATTAAAGATTTCCGTAATTCAGGGTAATATCCCACAGGATTTAAAATGGGACAAGCGGGCGGTTAATTTTATTTTGGATGATTATAAAGAATTGACGGCTCAGGCCGCTAACGACGATCCTGATCTGATTATTTGGCCTGAGGCATCAGTGCCTGGGTTTTGGGGGCAGGATGATCTCGAATTTGCCCAAGTTTTTTCCTTAGCCCGCCAGCTAAAAATTAATTTATTGGTGGGTGCTGTCTCACATTTTGAGCCGAATTATTTTAATAGCGCTTTATCTATAGATAAGTCCGGTGTGCCCCTGGCAATTTATAGCAAAATCCATTTGGTTCCCCTCGGGGAATATATACCGTTTAAAAAGAGTTTTCCATTTTTAGAGACGATTGTTCCTATTGGAGATATAGAGCCCGGGCGCGATTATACTATATTTAAGCAGCCTGCTGATTTTAGTGTACTCATCTGTTTTGAGGATCTTTTCCCCGAATTATCGCGCAAGTTTGTGAAGAAGGGAGCGCAATTTCTGGTTAATATCACCAATGACGCCTGGTATAAAGAGGGCAGCGCCCCTTTTCAGCATTTTGCCGCCTCAGTTTTCAGGGCGGTTGAAAATCGCGTATATCTGGCTAGGGCAGCTAACACCGGAATATCCGGTTTTATCGATCCTTTTGGCAGAATTTTGTCAGTAGTGCAAAACAGTCGTGGGTTTGAAATTTTTGTAAAGGGTTATAGCAGTCAAAATATTTATTTAATACCAGGCAAGCCCACTTTTTATAATCGTTATGGAGATCTTTTTGTAATTTTCTGCGCACTGTTTGGAGCTTGTATAGTAATATTTAATTTTTCTGCTAGAAAAAATTAAGTGATTTGAAATGAAAATGTATAAAAGATTAACAATTCAGCGTTTGAAAGTTGTCGACGAGTGTCATTGCGACCCTGAGCGAAGCGAAGGGGAAGCAATCCTTGAGATTGCTTCGTCGCTATCGCTCCTCGCAATGACACGATTATTTCTAAGAGCTGAACTGTTACATAAAATAAAACTATCAATTTTTCTGTCATTTTTATTGCTTAGCGGCTGCGCTAGCGTGGACAAATCTGGGATAATCTGGAAAGGTTCTATCGGCGTATTGGAGCCGTTTAAGAAGGATGAGCGGATTTTAGTCCTGGCTCCGCATCCGGATGATGAAGCAATCGCCTGCGCAGGGATTATTCAAGAGGCGCTCAAAGCGCAAGCCAAAGTCAGGATAGTTTATCTGACTAGCGGCGACCACAATGAGTTATCTTTTATCGTCTATGAAAAGAGGATAACCATGCGCCAGGGGGAATTTGTTTATATGGGGCAGGTGCGCCAGAAGGAGTCAATTAAAGCGATGGAATTTTTAGGCTTGTCTAAGGATGACCTGGTATTTTTAGGATACCCTGATTACGGAACCTTTGAAATTTTTTGTAAGTATTGGCAGGCCAAGAAGCCATTTCGCGACCGCCTGACCCGGATATCCAGCGTGCCATACAAGAACAATCCTTCTTACGGGGCTCAATATTACGGTGAAAGCATATTAAGTGATTTGACTAATCAGATTTTAGATTATAAACCGGATAGGATATTTGTTTCTCATCCTTCCGATGTTAATGTTGACCATAAAGCGTTATATCTATTCCTCCAGGTGGCCTTGAGTGATTTGGAAGGCAAGATTTCAACCCCAGCGGTTTATCCTTATCTTGTGCATTCTGTGGGTTGGCCCAAGCCGCGACATTATCATCCGGAGTTAGAATTATATCCGCCTGATAAATTTATCGGTTCTGAGATTGATTGGCTGCGTTTTGATTTAAGTTTTGAAGAATTGGACAAAAAATACCAGTCTATTCTTTTCTATAAGAGCCAGACGCAGTCGGCGGCGTTTTATTTATTGTCTTTTGCAAGAGAGAACGAACTTTTTGGCGATTATCCGGTTTTGGTATTAGAACCGCAACCTGCATCAGGGAATAAGGTTATTTCTTATTCTGGCGCTTCGGAAATGTTTAAAGAGGCCAGATCTTTGCAGCCTCTTAGAGAAATCGAGGAGTTGGAGGAGGATGGGTCTGTTAGTTATGCCCGGCAGGATGATTATTTTATCGTGCGCGTGGATAAGCCTAAAAAACTTAGCGCAAGGTTTGGTGTAATGCTCTATATTTTTGGGTATAGTAAGGATACTGCTTTTGCTCAGATGCCCAAGATACGCATCATTACCGGATTTGGCAGTTGTAAGGTATTTAATGGTAAAAATAGGGTTGTCGATCATGGAGTGTTGGTAGATTTTGGCAAGAATTTTTTAATTTTAAAAATTCCGCTTAAGCTTTTACAGTATCCGGATTACCTGCTTACTTCACTTAAGGCTTATCACGGTGATTTGCCTATTGATGCGGTGGGTTACCGTAAAATAAAGATTAATAAGTAAGCTATAAGCTATAAGCTATAAGCTATAAGCTATAAGCTATAAGCTATAAGCTTACCGCTTACGGCTTACAGCTTATTTAGGGTTTAAAATTATTCATAATTAACAAGGGGGGGGACACATGTTAGAACTAAAAGTTGTAAAGATAGATAAGCCTCTTGATATGAATTTTATTTTAGGACAGGGGCATTTTATCAAAATAGTAGAGGACCTTTATGAGGCTTTAGTCAACAACGTCCCAGGAATAAAATTTGGTTTGGCATTTGCTGAAGCATCAGGAGTATGTAAGGTAAGGACGCAAGGTAATGATACTTTTCTTGAAGAGTTGGCTGCCAAAAACATACTTGAGCTTGGTAGCGGGCACAGCTTTATTATTTTATTAAAAGACGCCTATCCGATTAATGTTTTAAATGCTATAAAGAATATCCCTGAAGTATGTAATATATATTGCGCTACTAGTAACCCTACGGAGGTAATCGTTGCAGAGAGCCAGAATGGGCGGGGGATATTGGGGGTTATTGATGGCCTCCCTCCTAAAGGCGTAGAGAATGAAACGGATGTTGCCTGGCGTAAGGACTTATTGCGTAAAATCGGCTATAAGCTTTGATTGTCCTTGCAAATTGAAGGTGGTTTGCTATAATTTGAATAACTTATAAATTAATATGGATTCCAAAAAAATTCGCAAATTCACCGGCCGTTTTGCGGCCAGGCTTGGTTTAAATATATGTTCTTTGATAGTCAGGGTTATTCCGACCGGCTGGCTCTATGCCTTTGCCAATAATATCGCCGCTTTAGCTTATATTTTTGCCGTAAAGCAGAGAAATATTGCTTTGGATAGCTTAAATATTGCTTTCGGTAAGGAAAAATCCCGACAGGAAATTGAGGCGATAGCCAAGGATTGTTTTATGTACATGGCTAAAAGCGCAGTTGAACTAATGTCCTTTTTTGATAAGTCCCAGGCTTTAAGAGAACGAATTGAAATTCAGGGACGTCTAAATCTGGATAAAGCATTAGCATCCGGAAAGGGTGTAATTTTAGTAAGTGCGCATTTTGGTAATTTCCCGCTTCTTTTGGGTAAACTGGCACTGGAGGGGTATAAGGCCGCAGGGATTATGCGGCCGATGCGCGACGCCAAAGTTGAAAAGATTTTCTTTGAAAAGAGAAAAAAATTTGGTGTAAGGACAATTTATAGCCAACCGCGTAATGAATGCGTAAATAATACAATTAGCGCTTTACGTAATAATGAATTAGTTTTTATACCCATAGATCAGAATTTCGGTACGGGGGGAGTATTTGTTAATTTTTTCGGAGAGAAGGCTGCTACTGCCACTGGCCCGGTGATTCTGGCGCAAAGGACAAAAGCTGCGCTTATTCCATGTTTTATTATCCGGCAGCCTGATGACAGGCATCTGATAATTTTTGAACCGGAATTAGAATTAAAAACAGGTAAGGATTCTCAAGATACCATATTGATAAATATCCAGAGGCTTACTGATATTATTGAGTCCTACATACGTAAATATCCTGCGGAATGGGGCTGGATTCACCGCAGATGGAAGAGTAAGCCTGGTTAATTCGTCCGCTACTAAATCATTACGGATTCATTAAGGAGGTGTTCCAATGGCGCAAGAGGAGAAGAAATGTTGCGGTACAACAGAAGAAAGTTGCTGTAGCTCTAAAAAAATGGTTTCTACACTTTTTAAAGTTATTCTAGGTTTAGCATTTTTAGTTTTAGGGGGATTGGCAATCCTTAAATATTGGAAAGCACTCCTCTTAATTGTTAAAGGTTGTATTGGCCTGTTCTTGATTTTAGCTGGCGTAATTACTCTAGCTATAGCCAAGGAATAACTAAAGGTTTTAAAAATTGGGGGTGGGCTTTTGATAAAAATGATTACCCTATCGCCTGTCAAAGCAGCTCTTTATTAACTAGTAGGTTTTTTAAGCTTATTTGTTATAAATGAAAAGTCTGTCTTTAAAGCTGCTCTCCTTATTTTTGTTTTCATTCTTTCTTGCCTCTTGTGCTCATTTTTACGGGATGAATGCACAGCAATCACTTTCCATAGGCATATTTTCTGCATCGATTCTGGGTACTCTTTTCTTTTGGGATTTCCGCCTAAGTTTTGCTTTCATCGGCACATCCGTTCTCTTAGTAACTAACACCATTGATTTGGAGCATGTCATTGAATTCTCCTCACTTGAAGTCATCCTTTTTTTAGTAGGGATGATGGTGATTATCGGGTTACTCAAGGATTCCGGAGTCTTTGCCTGGATCGTCAGTCTTATTCTGCGTATCCCCAAATTAACCGGAAAGAAATTTGCCTTTTTTATTGCCATTATTTCATTTCTGCTTGCTTGCACAGTCTCTGAGGTGATTTCGATTATCTTTATTGTAGCGGCCATCCTGGAGATCTGTGATTATTTTGAAACCGATCCGGTTCCTTTTATCATACTTTCCGTTTTAACCACAAATATTGGCTCTGCCGCAACGGTCTTAGGGAATCCTATCGGGATTCTTATTGCTTCTAAATCCGGCTTAACTTTTGAAGATTTTATTATAAAGGCTCTTCCTTTGGCTATATTTTGCTTTATAACCACTATCATTATTTCTTTCTTTTGGTATAGAAAATCTATTAAAACTCTCACTGAACAGATAGGCAAGTTTGAGGCTAATGATATTTTAATTAAGCTGATTTCTATACCGGCGCAGAAGAACTTAAAAATAAGTTTGTGGATATTCGGGGTCATGCTTGTTTTTATCTCCTTACATCACCGCATAGAGTTAGCCCTGAAGTTATCTCCAAATACTGTTTTGTTGGTTGTGCCCCTAATTACCAGTGGATTAGTGATGATCTGGAAGCACCAACGGGCCAGAAAGTTTATTGAAAAGGATGTGGAATGGTGGACGTTGCTTTTCTTTTTACTTTTATTTGTTCAGGCAGGGACATTAAAGTATACTGGAGCAACTGTCTTTATCGCCAAGCACATGCTTGAGGCAACGGGAAACAATATTAATTTTTTGATTTCTTCGATACTCTGGATAAGTACAATAGGCTCAAGTGTCTTGGATAATGTGGTTTTGGTTGCCGCTTTTATTCCTGTTGTGCAGGGATTTCAGAGTCTAAATATAAATCTTCACCCATTGTGGTGGGCGTTACTTTTTGGTGGGTGCTTAGGGGGCAATATTACACTTATCGGTTCAACCGCAAATATTGTGGCAATAGGCATCCTTGAAAAGGAGAAGCGGGTCAAAATAAACTTTTTTACCTGGTTTTGGGTGGGTTTGAGCGTGGGATTGGCCACCACATTTATCGTGATGATAGCGTTAATCTTTCTGCCGTTTTATAGATAGCTTGACAAATAAAAAGATACGTGATAATTTAATAGTAATCTAAAAAGATTCTGTTTCGCTCTCTAAAGCTTAATAGACGATAGAGTTACACAGGAATATTAAAATTCCTTCGAAGCCCCACTAGCTATAACAAGTTAAAGGGCGTAGAAGACAGGAGGATAAGATGAGCCTTAAGAAACTCACATTTTTGTCCGGATTTATTATTTTTTTGATGACTATTACGTTTACCGTTTCTGCCGAAGAACCTGTTGTGGCACCGCTAGATTCTACGGCTATTTCTTCTGACCAGCAGGTTGTGCCCAAGAATACAAACGAGACACAGTGGGCCTGGGGAGAAGTAACTAATTTAGATGTTTTGGCAAAAACACTTACTTTAAAATATCTTGATTATGAAACTGACCAGGAGAAGGAGCTTGTTTTAACCGTTGATGATATGACGGCCTTTGAGAATATTAAAAGCCTTGATGAAATAAAAATAAAAGACACTTTAAGCGTGGATTATATGGTAAGTAGCGATGGTAAGAATATTGCTAAGAATATTAATTTTGAGAAACCGGATTCTTCAACTGCTGCTATTACCCCTGTTGTGGAAAATACCAAACCTGCGGCAATGGCTGAGCCTATTATTACCGATACATCAATGCAGCAGGCAGCTGCTCCTGTGGAGACGCCTATGCAGGCACCTGTAGTTACGCAGCCAGAAGTTCAGCCAGGAATTGTTGCTGAACCATCTGCTCTAATCAGCCAGGCACCAGTACAGGCAGTATTAACACCGGCTCCGGCCACCCAAGAGGGCCAAACTCAGCAATAATTTGTTATAAATATTATTTTAATTAGGCAGGGCTTTTAAAAACCCTGCCTATATTTTATTATGCTAAAACTGATTATTTTTGATTTAGACGGTACATTAGTGGATGCCTATGCGGCGATTAATAGCAGTTTTAATTATGTGATGGGCAAGCTGGGATTAAAACCACAAAGCGCAAACACTATCCGCCTGGCTGTAGGATGGGGAGACGCCAATCTTCTTAAGCCGTATATTCCCAAGAAGCATTTAAAACGCGCTTTAAGCCTATACCGTAATCATCATAAGCACAGCTTACTTAAATACTCGCGCCTGTATCCGCATGTTAAGCTTCTTTTGCGGTATCTTTTAAATAAAGGTTGCAAGCTGGCGGTAGCCAGTAACCGGCCGACTGAATTTTCTCTTATTCTTTTAAGGCATTTAGGCCTGATAAAATTTTTTGATTATGTACTTTGCGCTGATAAATTAAAATATGGTAAGCCCCACCCACAGATTCTAAATACGATAATCAGGAGGTTTGCCTTTAAGAAGTCTCAAGCGCTCTATGTCGGGGATATGGTTATCGACGCGCAAGCCGGCAGGCGCGCGAAAATCAAGACCGTAATTGTTACCGGCGGCTCAAGTAGCAATCTTCAGATTAAGAAGGAGAGGCCTTTTAGGGTTATCCCTTCAATTGAAAGACTTCTAGATCTGTTATAAAAACAAGGGGGACGGTTCTCTTAAAAAAGAGAACCGTCCCCTGGATTCTTCTTGACACTGTAGCTAATCGGTAATATATTAAAAATAAACATGATAAAGAGTCTTAAGTTATTTGGTTGCCTGATTTCCTTACTGTTTTTTGCGGGATGTTTTTCGACAAAACCACATTTTGCGTTAGATAACTCTTTGGCGGGAGAGTCGCTTAGTCCATACGCCGGAGCGCGCGTAAAAATAGCAATTAACGATTTTGAACTAAAAACTTCCGGCCTTGACGCACAGGTTGGATTGGCGTTAAAAGATTATTTTATCAGCATTCTAAATACTACAAAGCGTTTTGTTATAACTACTCCGCAGGAAGCGGATTTAATTGTCAGCGTTGGGGTTATCGAGTTTATTCCGGAGAGCTCGGGCGGCAAGTCGGGATTAGCCGGAGGGGGAAGCGCCGCTGGCGGTTTTATGGGTGGTTTATTAGGGGAGGCCCTAAATAAAGCAAATATGCAATTGAATTTGCGTATTATTGACCGGGTTAGCGCAAACGTAATGAGTAATCGCGATATTCAGAGTCAAGCAGTGGAGAATCCCGGGAGAAAAATAAGAACTCCTCATGATAAAGCCTTTAAGGCCGGTTTAAGCGAATACGCGCAAGGACCGATGGGTAAGGTTATTCATGATTGTTTAATCGAGGCAGCTCGTTTTATCTCACAGAATGTACCACTAAATTATTACAAAAACTAATATGGGAAAAAGAAAACGCAGAGGAAAACTTAACTGGCGTTCCAAAAAAGCTAATAAAGGCAGAAAACCTAATTTAGGGTAGATTCCCGCATATGGTTTTACTTTGGATCTTAGCCAGCACATTTTTAGTCAGCCTCATATCCTTGGTGGGTATTTTTACCCTGACACTTAAAGATAATTTGCTGCATAAGATTCTTTTTTGCCTGATTGGTTTTTCTGCAGGCGCACTTATCGGAGGCGCATTTTTACATATCCTTCCGGAATGTTTAGAAAATAATAAAAGCTCTATAGTATTCTCTTACCTGATTCTGGGAATTATAGTTTTTTTCCTTATGGAAAGGTATCTACATTGGAGGCATTGCCACGAAGAGGGAGGTGCTTGTAAAACTCACGCTTTCACTTACCTGAACTTAGTTGGAGACGGATTCCATAATTTTATCGATGGTATGGTAATTGCCGCAAGTTTCATTGTTTCTTTGAAGCTTGGGTTGGTTACTACTTTGGCAATTATACTGCATGAAATTCCTCAGGAGCTGGGTGATTTTGCCGTCTTGGTTTATGGCGGTTTTACCAAAAGGAAGGCGCTTTTGTTCAATTTCGCTTCGGCGCTTATGGCGATCATCGGGGCGATTGTAGGTTATTTCATAACTGATCTTACTAAAAGCTTTTCGAATTTTATCCTGCCTTTTACGGCTGGCGGCTTCATTTACATCGCAACCAGCGATCTGATTCCTGAGCTTCATAAAGAAAGCGACCTGAAGCGTTCAACCGTTGCTTTTTTTGCATTTTTAATGGGCATAGTATTTATGGCGCTAGCAAAAAATCTCTTACCAGGGTAACCGATTTATTTCCAATGAAAGAAGCCTCTCTTTACGTCCGATTAGACGGTCAAACGGTGCACTGCCAGCTTTGCGCGCATAACTGTAAGATTCAGGAAGGTAAATTTGGTTTTTGCGGGGTAAGGCAGAATATCAAGGGAGTTCTTTATACTCATAATTATGGCAAGTTGGTAGCGGTAAATGTGGATCCAGTTGAAAAAAAACCGCTAAATCATTTTCTTCCTGGTTCTTTAGCTTTCTCTATTGCCAGCGCCGGTTGTAACTTCCGCTGCGGCTTTTGTCAAAACTGGCAAATTTCTCAACTCGATTTCCTTAAAGACCATCCTGGGGAAGACTTTAGCGCTGCTAAGGTTATAGAACTAGCTAAACAGAACAATTGTAAATCAATAGCCTACACATATACCGAGCCGACTATTTTTTTTGAATTTGCATTGGAGACGGCGATACTGGCTAAGCAGGAAGGAATAGCCAATATATTTGTTACTAATGGGTATATGACCGCTAAGGCGATCTCGGTGCTTAAGCCGCATTTGGATACGGCTAATGTTGATCTAAAATTTTTTAAAGAAAGTTCCTATCAAAGGATATGTTCGGCAAAATTAGCCCCTGTTCTTGATTCTATTCGTTTATTATATGATACTGGAGTCTGGGTTGAAATTACGACTTTGCTGATTCCCGGAGAAAACGACTCTCCGGAGGAGTTATCCGGGATTGCAAAATTTATCTCCGGGATAAGTAAAGATATCCCCTGGCATGTCTCTAGTTTTCATGCGGATTATAAATTTACTTCTTATTCAAATACCCCTGAACAGACCCTAAAGGCAGCCTATGATTTGGGTAAAGCCCAAGGATTGCGTTATGTGTATGCCGGTAATGCCTATGGCTGGGGCCAGGATACTTTTTGTATCCAATGCAAAAGAGTCATTATTAAAAGGGAAGGATTTAATATAACCGAATCCAGCCTTGCAGGCAATAAGTGCAAATTTTGTCAGGCAATTTTACCTGGAGTGTTTAGTTAAAAACCAGGGGACGGTTCTCTTTCTTAAGAGAACCGTCCCCTGGTTTTCTACCAATTTCCCATAAAGATTGTATTGACAGCTTACGATGCTAGGTTTAAAATAAAGAATAGAACTTGAT
Organism: Candidatus Omnitrophota bacterium; assembly: GCA_028712255.1. NCBI lineage: Bacteria > Pseudomonadati > Candidatus Omnitrophota > Candidatus Omnitrophota bacterium. The sequence continues at coordinate 39,776 of JAQTQJ010000004.1, read as the reverse complement.
TAGGCTTACAGCTACCCCTATGAGACAATAGGGGTATATTTTTACAACTCTTTATATGGAAGATAAGAATAACCAGTTTAACCCTAAAAAATGTATTGTTTTCTTTGATTTTGACAATACCATTGCTACTTGCGATGTGTTTGATAATATGCTTTTGCTTTTTTCCAAGGATGACCGTTGGGTAGAATTGGAGAAAAGATGGAAGAGCGGTAGGATTGGTTCAAAGACCTGCCTTGAAGGGCAACTCAGAGGCATGGATCTAAACAGGGTGTCTTTGGATGCTTATTTGTCCAAGATCAAGCTTGATCCCTATTTTAAGCCGATTTATAAGCTGCTGCAGGCTAAAAAAATCAAGAGTTTCGTCTTAAGCGATAACTACGACTACATACTTAATAAAATTCTGAAGATCAACAGGATAAATAACCTTAAAGTTTACGCAAATAAACTAAGGTTTTCTAAAGGTAAAGTAGTTACAGATTACCCATTCAAGGATAAAGATTGCCAGATTTGCGCGCATTGCAAGACAAAAAATCTTTTAGCTAAAGCGCCAAAAGGGGCTACGATAATCTATGTGGGGGATGGCGAATCAGATGCCTGTCCGGCAAAATACGCCCACGTTGTATTTGCTAAGGATCATCTCCTGCGGCATCTTAAAGAGAGTAAGTTGGATTATATGGCTTTTAATAATTTAAAAGACGTTCTTATCTATTTAAAAAGGAAATTAATATGAGCCCGAAACAATTGGTAAAAACAGCTAAAAATAAAAAATCCCATGACGACCTGCTTGATCTTGAATCAAAATATTGTTCATGGGGGGACACGGTGCATTATGCCGAAAAACTAAACATATTTAAGAGTTCCGAAGGCAGTTACCTTTATGACCAGGAGGGTACACAGTATTTGGATTTACAGATGTGGTATTCGGCAGTCAATTTCGGTTATAGAAATCAGCGTTTGAATGAGACATTAAAGAAACAAATTGATACTTTACCTCAGTTAGCCTGTCAGTATTTGCATGAAGAAAAGATTCGTTTAGCCGCTAAATTAGCGCAGAAGAACCAGTGTGCTTTTGAAGAAAAAGGCAGGATCCATTTTAACGTTGGCGGATCAAGTGCCCTGGAAGATTCATTAAAGCTGGTACGTAATCATACCGGGCGCAGCCTGGTTTTTGCTTTTATGGGTGGTTATCATGGCAGGACCTTAGCTGCATCAGCGATTACTTCAAGTTTTAGATACAGGGAGCGTTTCGGCCATTTCGGAGATCGAGCGATGTTTGTGCCTTATCCTTACTGTTTCAGGTGCCCTTATGATAAAAAAAGGGATTTCTGTGATATGTATTGCCTGAAACAATTCGAGAGGCTTTTTGAAACGGAGTATTATTCTGTTGTAAATAAAAAAAATAACAAATGTGAGTTTGCTGCTTTTTATGTTGAACCCATCCAGGGTACGGGAGGCTACATTGTTCCTCCTCAGGAATATTATTCAGGATTAAAAAATATATTGGATCATTACGGGATCCTTCTTGTTGATGATGAAATACAGATGGGATTTTTCCGCACAGGGAAGTTTTGGGCGATTGAGCATTTTAACATTACTCCAGATATAATTGTTTTTGGCAAGGCTCTGACCAATGGGTTGAATCCCATAAGCGGAGTCTGGGCCAAGGAAAAACTTATTTCTCCCGATGTTTTTCCTCCGGGGTCGACTCATTCCACATTCTCATCCAATCCTTTAGGGACTGCCGTAGGGCTTGAAGTAATGAGGTTAATCGAAGAATCGGATTTTGCTATTTCCATTCCTAAGAAGGGCAGGTATTTTATTGCGCAACTTAAGAAACTGCAGAAGAAATATCCGCAAATTGCAGATGTGGATGGTATTGGTTTAGCTTTGAGGATGGAAATATGCGAGAAGGATGGCTATACTCCAAATAAGGAGCTTACGGATAAGATTGTAAATTTGGGATTAAGCGGGTCCTTAAACGTTAGAGGTAAAAAGCAGGGATTAATTTTGGACGTCGGCGGTTATTATAAGAATGTTTTTACTATTGCACCCTCTTTTTATATTACCGAAGATGAAATCGATTTAGGTGTGGAACTTTTTGAAGAGGCATTGAATAGGGCGTTGAAGAAGTCATAAGAATCGTAATGGTTAAGCTATTGTAAATATTTGTGTCATTGCGAGGAGCCGAAGGCGACGCGGCAATCTAATGCAAGATTGCTTCGTCCGCCACTAAATTAATGGTGGACTCGCAATGACACCAAAGGAAGCTTTTGGTAACTGAATTGTTGACAAAAATACTACCATGCTGGATAAACGCATCCGCGTTTTGAATTTCGATAACAGCATTATTAGCCAATCCAAACTCCTCAGCTATTGTCCTGCAGGGATTATTGATTTTAGCAGCCTGGCTTCTTCTGCCAGACTTTATATGTCAAAAGATTTACGCAAGGAAATTTTTAATTTCCTTGACCCAGCAGAAAAAAAATATCCTACCTTTTTAGGCTCAGGCGATTTTCATCATATCAGTGAGGTATTAACTAGCCAGATTAACGAGCCTTTTTCTTTGATTGTCTTTGATTTTCATCCGGACTGGGATATTTTACCGCCGCATTTTGCCTGTGGTTCATGGATAGCTACTGCGTTAAAAAATAAAAATATTTCTAAATGTATACTTATCGGCGCAGGTTCTTCTGATCTGTCTTTTCCAGCATTGCAGACGGCAAATCTTGGCGCTTTGGTTGGTAATCGTTTGGAGATTTATCCTTACAGGCAAACCCCAAGCCGCGTTTATTTAAGGCGCCTTCCGCAAAACCATTCGATTACCATCACTAAAAGCCTCTTTTTCAATGAAATCTCCTGGCGGGAACTGGAAAAAGAAGATTTAACCGATTTTACCTTGAAGTTAATCAAAAGCCTTCCCACAAAGAAAGTTTATATTTCAATTGATAAAGATTCTCTTAGGAAAGAGTATGCGCTTACTAATTGGGAGGAAGGATTTTTACATTTAGATCAACTTCTAACTATACTTAAGCTGATGCGTCAGAATTTGGATATAATTGGTTTAGATGTGGTAGGTGATTATTCTCCTATTAAGATTTCCGATAGAATCAAAGCAGCTATCTCCCAATTAGACCACCCTAAAGGATTTACCGCCGATAACTGTTCTCTTGATCTGATCCTCTCAGTGAATGAACAGACTAATCTAGTAATTCTTAAAGAGATGCTTGTTTAAGCTATAATAGTTAATTTCTTAGAAGTAGCTGTGTCATTGCGAGGAGCGAAGCGACGAAGCAATCTTTTAAGAGTTTGCTTCGTCGGTAAATTACAAAAGCCGAACTATTATAATTTTTTATATTTTTCAAAAAAAGCTAAAGTTTTCTCCGCAACTTTATCTCTTTCCTGATCTGCGGTAATAATATGGTAAGAATCTTCAAGGAAGATTATCTCTTTTTCCTGTGAACTTATGTGGTCGAGGATATAATAAGAGTTTTTGGGGCTGGTCACATCGTCATCCCTGGCTTGCATTAATTGGATAGGTGAAGTTATCTCTTTGAGTATTGATATTACTTTTTTTGAGAGTAGGTAATTCTGATACATGCAGGCAACCGGGATTACGGGATACCCGTAGAGGTGCACTTTACTGTAATCAAATAATTTCGCATCTTTATAAAAACTTTCTATTTTTTTTCTCAAGCGCTCATTTTTTATTCCATAGGGGTATTCTTCTTTAAAATAAAGCCAGTATTTAAGGAGAGTTTTATAAACCAAAGGGAGGAGAAACCTAGATTTAGGGTTACCCCATCCGTCAAAAAAGAGCGTGGGAGAAAAGCAGTTTAATGCTTTTACTTTTTTAGGGAATTCATGAGCCAGCATGATTCCAATTAAAGCGCCGAAAGATAACCCGGCTACAAATATATTTTCATAGTCGTTAGCGTATTTAATAAATTCATTTCTTACGGATTCATAAAACTCTTGCCAAGAAGTCCGCTTAAGGAGAGAAATAGATTTATCATGATTAGCCATTAGGGGAGCGGCAACGGAAAATCCATTTTTATTCAGGTATTGAGCAATTGAACCCATCTCTTTGGCTGTACCGGTAAGCCCATGAATTAGGAAACTTAGATTTTTATCTCCTGGCATAAAAAATCCGGTATTGGGTATCTCAGTGATTGGGCGCTTATCTTCCTTCAGTGAAAAAATTATCATATTTTCCTTTTTAGATTTTTTTAATTTTCTTGATTATATTTTGTAGGTCAGATTCTTTTAAAAAGCTGCTTGTACTTAAGGTTACTATTCTTTCTGCCAGCAGGCGGCTATTCGGGCAATCTGCATCCGGAATAATACCTCTTAGATATTCGTAATCTGTAATCGCGTACAAATAGACTTGGGATATTCCTAGCCCAGAATTCCTAAAAGTTTGCATGGCCAAATCTCTTTTTTTCTTATCATTAAGAATAATGGCTAGGTATGGGTAGCTGGCTATAGTTTGTGGTGCTTCGGTAATGGGTTTAATAGCGGAAATATCAGCTAGCCCTTTTAAATAAATATCTACTTTTTGCCGCTGCTGATTAATTTTTTCATCTAAATAGGGGAAATTAATATGTCCGATATATTCTCTAAAAGCTGAAACTTTATGAATAGGAAAATCAGAATCAAAATATTCACCCATAGCCTTTATCGGTTTATTACGTATTTGCCAGAATATCTGAGGCAGTTTGAATGCAAACCAGAATAATTCTGGCCGGTAAAAAATACTGTAAGCAAAAAGTTCAGTTATTTTCAAACATTCAGAGGGGGTATCCTGATTTATAAGCTCTACGGCCGTTTCCTTTAAAATCTGGATATACTCAGGTTGATTAGTTACGGCTATACCGCCTTCATAAATAGAAAGGCCTTTTCCCCGGCAGAGGCTAAAAAATGCAAATTCTCCCAGTGTCCCTGTTTTTTGATCATGATATTGTGCACCTAAGCTTTGCGCACAATCTTCAATAATAAAAGCGTTCTGAACTTTGGCAATTTCTTTTAACGTATAAAAATCTATCGGTAAACCACCTAAATGTATGGCTAGAATAGCTAAAATATCACCGTTCTCTTTGCAGATATCTTTAAGTTTATTTATATCAAAGTCAAAGTTATATGCATTAGTATCGCAAATTTTTACTTTAAGGCCAGCTTTTTTTATCGCCAGTGGTATCAGCGGGCAGATAAAAGCCGGGATAATTACGGTTTTCTTATTCGAAATTTTTTTTATAGTTTCTAGGATTAGGTAGAATGCAGCAGTTCCTGAATAGGTGAGCAGGGCATCTGATGCGCCAAGGCACCTTTTAAAATCTTCCTCTAATAATCCTTTGGGATGTTTTTTAAAAGAGGAGGATATTAGGCTTCTGATTGTAAGTGGCCAACCTGCAGTTGGCGGAATTTCTCTAAGGAGGCTCAAAATTTTAATCCTTTTCTATTATCCAATTTATCTATTTTATGTTAAAATAAGAAAAAATACAAGCTAACTCTCAATGGCTCCGGCCCCCTACTAAGATTAATTATAAGATATTCGATAGTATAGACAAGATTGATAAGAAGGACTGGGATGATGTTTTTGGTGATATCCCGGAAAGTTATTCTTTTTATAAGACACTGGAAGATTCTGGGCTTTCAGAGTTTAAATTTTATTATCTGATTATTTATCGCGCTGGCCAGATTGTTCTCATTGCTCCATTGTTTAACACTGATTTTAATCTAGATATTGCCGTAGAAGGGCTGGCTTGCAAGATTATTCGATTTATCCGTAAGGTATTCCCGCGGTTTTTGGTTCTTAAGACTATTTTTTGTGGATCTCCTTTTGGAGAGTATGGGGTTTTGGGAATCAGGGATCAGGCCCAAGTTTATCCTGAGTTGATAACGTTATTATCGGATGGTTTAAATGATTTAACTACTAAAACTGGCTCTAGGCTTGTAATTTTTAAAGATTTTCTAAAACAGAGTAATTTGTTTTTGGATTTCTTGAACCGGTATGAATACTCTAAAATAGAAAGTTTTCCAGCAATATCTTTGAATCTCAATTTTTCTTCATTTGAAGATTATCTTAAAAGCCTGGGTAGGTCTACCCGTAAAAATCTAAACAAAAAGTTAAGACAGGCTTATAGCCTGGCTAATATAGAGGTGAAAGTTGTCCAGGATGTAGAGGGCCAGATTGATCAGGTGGTTGCATTGTATGAAAATACATACCAGGCAGGATTGACTAAATTTGAACATTTAAACAGTAGATTTTTTTTACAAGTCAGCCGCTATTTATATCCGCATACCCGTTTTTTTCTTTATTATGTAGAAGGAAAATTAGTCGCCTTTAACCTCTGTTTTGTTTATTCAGATTTACTCATTGATAAATTTATCGGCTTCGACTATGATATATCTAAGCGTTACAATTTATATTTTGTAAGCTGGGCGTATAACATTAAATGGTGTATAGAAAATTCACTGCATTATTATTATCCAGGCCAGACTGATTATGAGCCCAAGATCAGGTTGGGCGGTAATCTTATTCCTCTTTATGCATATCTAAAACATAAAAATGCCTTATTTAATTTTTTGATTAAACTGCTTATTCCGTTTTTTAAACCGGATAGTTGCGGTAAAGAGGCCAGGACAAAAAAACATGTTTAAGAAAAAAATCACATTTAGATTATTATTATTACTTATTGCCAGTGATATTCTTGAGACTTCAATACACTTCTTTTTTAAGAAAAGCGCCTTAACTCAAAGCGGATTTGAGGTAACTGGTTTAGCCAGCGCGTTAATTTTTCTTAAAGCAATCTTCTTTTCCTGGTTTTTATGGGTAGGATTATTTATAGTAGTTATGGTGTTCATTATTTGGTCTACGATTCTGACCAGGATAGATTTAAGCGTGGCAGTACCGGTTGCCAGTTTCAGTTATATCCTTGTTCCAATAGCCTCAATTATCTTTCTGCATGAGAAAGTTACTTTTTTTAGATGGATTGGTATCTTGCTTATTCTGGGAGGGGTTATTCTGGTTTCTTTAAGCAGTAAGGAAAGGATAGTGCATAACAAATGAGACAAGGGCTTTTAGTCGTGCTTTCTTTAATTGCCTTAACTAGCCTTTGCGATACAGTAAACCAGCTATTCTTGAAATCTGCAATTGATTCCTTAAGTTTTCCTCCTACATTTAATATTATAAAGATTTTTAAGTTTATTTTCCGTTTGTTGATTAAACCCCGTCTCTGGATAGGGTTTATTTTTAGCGTAATATCTTTATGTATTTGGTTGCTTGTACTTTCAAAGGCCGATCTTAATTTTGCTTTTTCTGCCGACAGCATGCATTATATTTTTATTGCTTTTACTTCCTGGTTGATTTTAAAGGAAAAATTTAGCCTTCTGCGTTGGCTGGGCACAGGATTAATTGTTGTAGGGATAGTTATTGTTAGTTTAAGTTAGAAAGAAACATGAACCCAAAAATCGTATCAGTATCAATTTTTATTATCTCCTACATATTGTTTGTGGTGCTTCCTCACAAACGTACATTGGTTGCTTTGGGAGGAGGCCTGTTGCTTATTCTAACTCAGGCCATATCGCCAAAGGATGCTTTATTGGCAATTAACTGGAATGTTATGGGTATCTTCGTAGGTACCTTGATTATTGCTGATGTTTTTATGCAAAGCAGGGTTCCTGCTTATATGGCTGAGATAATTGTTGATAAAGCTAAAAATACTACCTGGGCAATTTTATTTATCTGTTTTTTAACCGGTTTTATCTCTGCTTTTGTAGAAAATGTAGCGACAGTGTTGATTGTTGCTCCTATTGCCTTGGCTTTAGCCAAAAAACTCAAAATAAATCCTACCCAGATGATGATTGCGATTGCTGTCTCAAGCAATCTCCAGGGAACAGCCACTTTAATCGGGGATCCACCGAGTATGTTACTTGGGGGTTTTGCCAAGATGAATTTCGGCGATTTCTTTCTTTACAAAGGCAGGCCGAGTATATTCTTTGCCGTAGAGCTGGGGGCTTTGGTTTCGTTTTTTGTGCTTTATTTTATATTCAGAAAACACAATGAAAAAACGCAACTTATTGCAGTTGAAAAAGTAAGATCTTGGGTGCCGACTATTTTATTGGTAAGCCTAATTGTTTTCTTAGCGCTGTCCTCATTTTTTGATACGGATTTTAATTATATGGCGGGTTTAATTTGTATGGTTTTTGGAATTATTGCTTTGATTTGGGAGAAGTTTATAAACAAAACTTCAATTATATCCGGGCTCAAGGGGCTTGATTGGGATACTACATTTTTTCTTATAGGGATCTTTGTTATCGTAGGAGCGGTTTCGCTTACTGGATGGATTCAGATTCTTGCTAATTATTTAGCTGGCCTTGTCGGTTCAAATATATTCCTTGGCTATACGGCAATAGTATTTCTTTCGGTAATATTATCGGCATTTATTGATAATGTTCCATTTCTGGTAGCTATGTTGCCGGTGGCTATAATCATGGCTAGCAAATTACAAGTTAATCCTGCATTATTTCTTTTTGGTTTGCTTATCGGCGCAAGCCTGGGCGGTAATATTACACCAATCGGAGCATCAGCTAACATCGTTGCCTGTAGCTTGCTTAAAAAAGAGGGCTACCCGGTTAAATTTGGCGATTTCATGAAAATAGGGATTCCTTTTACGTTGGCTGCCGTAACCGCTGCTTATTTATTTATCTGGTTTATCTGGAAGTAATTTGTTAAGATTCTTCAGCCACTCCGTGGCTTCAGAATGACGGGTGACTAATTTTTTTCTTGACAAATGATACTAGTATGGTATCATTATATATATTCCAAAGGGGGTGATTAGTATGGATGTAACGGTTAAATATATGCTCAGGCCGGTGGCACATTGTAAAGAGGGTTGCAGTAGGCTGTCCTGGGCAAGACGATAAACTGCCCGTCCGTTTTTATAAAGAATTAATAGGAGAGTGTATTTATGAAACTTATTACCAGGAATACAGATTATGCACTACGTGCGCTTTGCTATATGTTAAAGCATCAGGATGTTGTATCCGTAGATGAACTTGTTAAGAAACTCAATGTTCCACGGCCGTTTATGCGCAAGATCCTTCAGCAATTAAGTAAAGAAGGTATCTTGGAATCTTGTAAAGGCCAAAAGGGAGGATTTAAGCTTAAGGTTGCTTGTAAAAAAATACATATAATTAAGATAATGCGTATTTTTCAGGGGCAAATGGGCCGGGACGGATGCTTCTTGAAAAAAAACGTTTGTCCGAACAGGCCAAAATGCGTTTTAAGAAAAAAGCTACATCTTATCGAAGATAATATTTTTAGGCAGCTTCAAAAGATTACAGTGGCCTCTTTAATCTAGAAAGAATATATGGCGCAGAGGAAAATTATTAGAATTAATGAAAACAAATGCAATGGATGCGGCCTGTGCATACCCAATTGTCCGGAAGGGGCAATTAGGGTTATCGATAATAAGGCGCGCCTAATCAGCGATTTGTTCTGCGACGGCCTGGGTGCTTGCCTGGGCCATTGTCCACAAGGAGCAATTAGTATCGAGGAAAGAGAAGCTGTTCAATATAATGAGAATAAAGCTAGGGTTAATATTGGTAAACTAAGCTCAGGTTTACTGGGTTTGAAACAATGGCCGATACAGCTGTGCCTTGTGCCTACAAATGCTCCGTATTTTAACGGTGCAGACATTTTGATTGCTGCTGACTGTGTATCGTTTGCGTATGCTAACTTCCATGAGGATTTATTAAAAGGTAAGATTTTATTGATAGGTTGCCCCAAGCTTGATGATGTATCTTTATACCAAGAAAAATTAGAACAGATATTTACACAGAACAATATTAAGTCCGTAACTTACGTTTATATGGAGGTACCTTGTTGTTTTGGGTTGTTACCAGTTATTGAAAAAGCTATTGGGTTATCTGGGAAAGATATTCCATTTGAAAAGGTTATCATTAGTATTAAAGGTGAAAAGATAAAATGAATAACTGTCCGGGGCAGGATAAACGAAAGATAACGCCAGAGCCTATTATTTGCTCCTTTTGTGGATATGAGGCGGAAATATTTTCTGATGAAATTAAGGCAAATTGCCCTAAGTGTCGTCAGATTCTATACCGGGAGGTTTTACCTACTTGTGTTGATTGGTGTAAGTCTGCTAAGGAATGTATCGGAGCAGAGGTGTATGGTAATTATGTGAAAAATAGGTCAGTTTTATTAAAAGAAAGATTACTTGAAGAATTAAGGGAATATTTCGGTACTGATATAAAACGGATAAATCATGCAAGAAAAGTCCTCGATTATGCTGAAGAACTTTTACGCAAAGAAGGCGGGGATTGGAATATTGTTGTTCCTTGCGCAATCTTACATGATGTAGGAATTAAAATAGCCGAACAGAAATACGGTTTAAATTCTGGGCATTTGCAGGAAAAAGAGGGCCCGCTTGCAGCAAGAAAAATTCTGCTAAAGCTTGGGTTTAAAAAAGATGAAATTGAAGAGATCTGCCAGATTATCAGGTATCATCATTCCCCCGGGAAAATTGATTCTTTGAATTTTAACTTAATCCTTGATGCGGATTTATTGGTGAATTTAAGCGAGATCAAGGAAAGGAATAAATTAGAGAAAATTATCAATAATAATTTTAAAACGAAAACCGCAAGAGAGATAGCTAAAAAGGTGTATTTATAAAGAGAGAAACCATGAATACGTCATTCTGAGGGAGCGAAGCGACCGAAGAATCTCATTTTTGATTCTTCGGTCGCCACTGAATCAATGGCGGGCTCAGAATGACAAAACATAGGAGGGGAATAATGTTTTGTTATCAGTGTGAACAGACAGCAGGTGGGACAGGTTGTACCAAATTAGGCGTATGCGGAAAAAATGAGGATATTCAAAGTTTACAGGACACACTCCTATATGGACTAAAAGGAATTGCTGCTTACGCATATCATGCGTGGCAGTTAGGCGCCCATAATGAAGAGGTAGATGCTTTTATGCATGAAGCGCTTTTTAAAACCGTAACCAATGTTAGTTTTGACCTGAATCAATATTTGGAGTTAGTTTTAAAATGCGGCCAGATGAATTATAAAACCATGGAGATGCTGGACAAAGCGCATACGCAGAAGTTTGGTAATCCTGTTCCTACGGAAGTTGAAACTGGTACTTATGCGGGGCCGGGAATCTTAGTCACTGGGCATGATTTATTGGATCTTTATGAGTTGCTTAAGCAGACAGAAGGTTTGGGAATAAATATTTATACACATAGCGAAATGCTCCCTGCGCACGGTTATCCGGAGTTAAAAAAGTTTAAACATTTAGTAGGTAATTATGGTGGAGCTTGGCAGGAGCAGAAAAAGGAGTTTAATACTTTTAGCGGAGCAATACTGGCAACTACTAATTGCGTGTTGATTCCGCCGGAGAATTCCTATCTGAATAGGCTATTTACTATAGGCATAACTGGCGTACCGGGCGCAACGCATTTAAAATCAAGGGATTTTTCGCCCTTAATTGAGAAAGCTAAATCCTTGCCGCCCTTACCGCTTGCGCCAGGTAAGAAAATCTTGACGGGTTTTCATCATACGGCAATTTTGGGTTTAGCGAATAAGATTGTTAGCTTAGTTAAATCCGGTAAAATTAAACATTTCTTTTTGATTGGAGGCTGTGATGGCGCAAAACCCGGGCGTAATTATTACACGGAGTTTGCTGAAAGGGTACCTAAGGATTGTGTGATTCTTACCCTTGCCTGTGGTAAATACCGATTTAACAAATTGGACTTTGGGGATATCGAGGGGATACCCAGATTAATCGATATCGGCCAGTGCAATAATGCTTATTCGGCGATACAGGTGGCAGTGGCTTTGGCTAAGGTATTTGGCTGTGGTGTTAACGATTTGCCGCTAACCTTGGTTTTGTCTTGGTTTGAGCAAAAAGCAGTTGCCATCTTGCTTACTTTGTTGTACCTTAATATCAAAGGTATCTATATTGGCCCAACACCGCCTGCTTTTGTAAGTAAGAATGTTTTTGGCCTCCTGCAGGAGAAATTTGATTTGAGATTGATTTCCACGCCGGATGAAGATTTAAAGAGGATATTGAAAAAATAAGCATAAGTTTAAATAGGAGGGATAAATATGTGCGTATTCAGATTATCGTATTTAATGGCTATTGTACCGATTTCAGTTTTATTGACGGTAAGTTTTTTTGTTTTACTTGTCTTGCGTAAAGTTGAGGGGAAAGCGCTTAAAGCTTTTGGGTATGTGGTAGCTAGCCTTCTTTGGCTGGCAGCGCTGGTTGTTTTTTCCGCAGCAGTTTATAAGATGACCAAGGGTTTTGTTGCAGGTAACGGTATGATGCAGCAGAATACAAGATCTTGTTTTATGTCACAAATGATGCAGAAGGATAATTTACCGGCTATGGTTATGCCGGAAAAGGGCCCTTTTCCTAAGGACAGGAAACGTCCTGAAAATTCTAAGTGCGGTGAAAATAAAGGATTCATGATGTAAAGAAGGAAAAATTTTTGCGTCTCTATGCTATAGATAGGAGGAGAATAAAATGAGTAAATATAAATGTTTGGTCTGCGGATATATTTATGATCCTGCTGTTGGAGATCCCAATAACGGAGTTACTCCCGGAACAAGTTTCGAAAATTTACCGGCCAACTGGGTTTGTCCTGAATGTGGCGTAGGTAAAGATCAGTTTGAAAAAATAGTTTGATTGGTATCTAAAGCCACTCTAGCCAAGAATGCCTGTAGAGATTAAAGCTAAGATAAAAGAAGTTATCCAGCGAAACTATAATGTAAAGAGCTTTCGTTTGGATATTCCCGGAGATTCTAATTTTAAAGCCGGGCAATTTCTATCGGTTAAGCTTGGAAATAACCCAAAATTAAAAAGATACCTTTCTATTTCTAGCTCCCCGACTGAAAAATGTTATCTGGAGTTTACGAAAAAATTAACCCAAAGCGATTTTTCCAAAGCGCTTGATAATTTAAAAGCCAGTGACCAGGTTATTATCGAATACCCTTTTGGAAAATTCATCTTGGATGAGTTTTTCCCCAAGATTGCTTTTTTATCTGGCGGCATAGGGATTACGCCTATCCGCAGTATTTGTAAATACGCGGTTGATAAGAATTTAGGCACGGATATAGTTTTGGTTTACTCCAATCGTTCTGTACGTGATATAGTTTTTAAGGATGATTTTGATGCTATGGTTAAAAGCTATCCGTTGCTACGGGTAGCGCATGTGTTGTGTGAGACGGAACCCGGATTTAAGTGCACGGTTGGTTTAATTAATGGCGGAATTATAAAAAACGAAATTCCGGATTACCTAGAGAGAAAATTTTATCTCTGCGGGCCGCCGCAGATGGTTGAGGCGATGCGTAAAATATTGACCGAGGAAATAGCTTTGCCAAGTGATAAAATTATTATGGAGAATTTCCAGGGTTATTAGCACCCAACGTTTATAAGGTGCCCGGCGCGATAGGTGGGCGCCGGCATGCGCTTGTGCGCTAATTGCGCGGGTGTGCCCTGGTGGATAATACCTTGCGCTTATAAGGTATTGCGCAAGTATGCCCTGGTGGGCAAGGAGGAGCCAATGGCTGCGATAAAAATATTACCGGATATATATTCTGTGGGGGTAGTGGATTGGAATGTGCGTAATTTTCACGGGCATACTTATACTACTAAAAGGGGCTCAACTTATAACGCCTATCTTATTATAGATGAAAAGATCACCCTTGTTGATACTGTTCTGGGGACATTCTCGCAGGAATTAATTGATAATATCAGAGAGATTGTCCCGCTTGAAAAAATAGATTATATTATTGCCAATCACGTTGAGACAGATCATTCCGGCGCTCTGCCTGCAATCATGTCATTATGCCCGGAGGCCAAGATTTTAGGTACTGCTAAATGTAAGGAGGGCCTTTACAAGCATTATTACAAAGACTGGAATTTTCAAATTGTTAAAACCGGCGATCAGTTGAAGTTAGGTAAACGTACGCTTAGCTTTATCGAAGCCCCGATGATTCATTGGCCCGACAGCATGTTTACTTATTGCCTTCAGGATGAACTGCTTTTATCCAATGATGCATTTGGCCAACATTTTGCAACAAGTGAGCGTTTTGATGATCAAACTGATCAATGTGCCTTAATGGAGGAGGCAGAGTCTTATTACGCCAATATCCTTTGGCCTTTTGGGAGCGTGATTTTAAATAAAATTCGAGAGATTCAGAAATTAAATATACCCATTAAGATGATTGCGCCTAGCCATGGGATTATCTGGCGCAAGGATCCGGCTAAAATAATCGATGCCTATATTTCTTGGGCGAGCGGCAAAACGAAAAACAAGATAGTAATTGTTTATGAGACTATGTGGGGCTCAACTGCTAAGATAGCCTCCCGGATTGCCCAGGGTATAACTGGCAGGGGGATAGATTTTAAGATTTATGATATAGCGCAGAGTGATCGTACGGAGGTGATTACGCAAATGTTAACAGCCAAAGGTTTTCTTTTTGGCTCATCTACCCACGATAATGATATGCTGCCTAATATTGCTGCGTTTCTTGAAATAGTTAAAGGTTTAAAGCTCAAAGGCAGGCAGGTTAGTTTCTTTGGCTCTTATGGTTGGGCTGGTGGAGCAGTTAAGGAGATGCAAGAGGTATTTAAAGATAACGGCGCAGATCTTAGTCTTCCAGGGATATCCTTTAAGTATAGCCCTGATGAAGCTGAATTAAAAAACTGCTTTGAATTTGGCAGTAAATTTGCCGAGCTTTTAAAATGAAAAAGATCCACACCAAAATTGCTGATTTTTTACGCACTCAAAGTTTCGTGACAGTTTCTTCTTTAGATAAAGATGGTTTTCCTCATACTTCATACAAAGACATAGTCAAAATTGAACCCGAAGGCAAAGTTTATTTAGTTGATGTTTATCATGGAATTACCGCTGAGAATATAGTGCGTAATCCTAAGGTAAGTATCAGCGCAGTTGATGAGCACAAATTTATAGGGTATTGCCTTAAAGGGAAGGCTAAGATAATGCCTGAAGATATTAGCGGAGAGATTATTAAAACTTGGGAGGATAAGATTACTTCCCGTTTGGCAAAAAGATTACTGAAGAATTTGGCTGGAGATAAAAGCCATGGATATCATCCTGAAGCAAGCCTGCCGTTTCCTAAGCATATTATTCTGATCGAAATAGAGGAGATAGTTGATCTTGCTCCGTTTAACTTAAGAAAGTGAGATTAATATGGCCAAAAGTGTAATAGTTTATAGTACTCCGACTTGCCCCTGGTGTATTCGAGTAAAACAGTTTTTGAAAGAGAACAACATACTATTTTTAGAATGGGATGTTTCCGTTGATAAAGTTGCCGCGGATGAGATGGTTAAAAAAAGTGGGCAGATGGGGGTACCGGTTCTGGATATTGACGGCCAGATTGTCATAGGATTTGATAAGGATAAAATTAAACAACTATTAGGATTGTAAATTATAATATGGAAATTTATGATTTGATTATTATTGGAGGTGGGCCTGCGGGAATTACTGCTAGCGTCTATGCGGCTAGAAAGAAACTGAAATTTCTCTTAATTAGCCTTGATATCGGCGGACAGACTGCCTGGAGTGGGGATATCGAGAATTACACAGGATATCAATTTATTACTGGGCCGGAGTTAACGCTGAAATTTGAAGAGCATATGCGTAAATACGGTATTGCCTTAAAAGAAAATGAGGAGGTACTGGAAGTTGAGAAATCAGGCCAGGTGTGTTTAGTCAAGACTAATAAGGCAGATTATCAATCCAGGGCGGTAATTATTGCCTCTGGAAAAAAATCAAGAGAGCTGGGAGTGCCTGGTGAAAAAGAATTTAAGAATCATGGTTTAACATATTGCGCTATTTGTGACGGCCCGCTTTTTGCAGGTAAAGTGGTTTCGGTAATCGGCGGAGGAAACTCTGCAATGGATGCTACCTTGCAGTTGATCAGGATCGCTAAGCATATTTATATTATAAATATTGCAGATCAGTTGGCCGGAGACCAGATTATGCTCCAGAAAGTCAAGAATGCAGAAAATGTTACAATTTTGAATAATTACCAGGTCAGCGCAGTATTGGGGGATAAGTTTGTGCGTGCCATTAGAATAAGAAATAAGGACGGGGAGAAAGAGTTAGCTGTGGAAGGGGTTTTCGTAGAGATTGGGCTTACTCCAAATTCTGCGTTTGCCAAAAATGTGCAAAAGAACTCTAAAGACGAAATAGTCATTGATTTATTTAACCAAACCAATATTCCGGGAATATTTGCCGCAGGAGACGTAACAAATGTTTTGGAGAAGCAGATTATTATTGCCGCTGGAGAAGGTTCAAAAGCCGCATTAAGCGCTTCTCATTACCTGGACCAGAAAGAATTTTAGGAAATAGGTTGCGGGTAAATTTTTGAGGTGGTACAATAAACCAAAATCAATAGGAGGAAAATAAGATGAGAGAAAAAATTGAAAAAGCACTCGATAAGGTAAGGCCTATGTTAGCTGCAGATGGTGGTGATGTTGAATTAGTCGATGTAACAGCCGACGGTGTTGTCAAGTTAAAATTAAAAGGAAGCTGCGGATGTTGCCCGATGAGTTCGATGACTTTGAAGATGGGGATTGAAAGAATCCTGAGGCAGGAAGTTCCCGAAATAAAAGAAGTTATTGCTCTATAGGTAGAATAAATTTTATAATGATTCTTCAGGATAAACTTGCCCGCCTTAAACGCAAAATTTACGGGTATAAATCTTGTTTGGTGGCATTCTCCGGAGGCCAGGATAGCGCGTTTTTGCTCAAAATTTGTTCTTCTGTACTTAAGTCTGAAAAACTTCTGGCAGTTACGGCAGTCTCGGCCACTTATCCTAAGGCAGAGCTTGAAAAGGCCAGGATATTAGCTAAGGAGATAGGGGTAAGGCTTAAAATAATCAGAACAGCTGAACTAAGCAATAAAAGATTCTCTGCTAATCCGGCTAAACGTTGCTATTTCTGTAAAAAAGAGCTCTTTACAAAATTAATCAAGATTGCCAAAGAGCATAAATTAAATTTTGTCTTGGATGCAAGTAACCTTTCGGATAAATTAGATTACCGTCCGGGAAACGTTGCTAAGGAAGAGCTTAAAGTAGAATCACCTTTAGCGCAGGTAGGTTTTAGCAAAAAAGATATCCGGAATGCGAGCAAAAAATTAGGCCTCTCTAGTTGGAATAAGCCAAGCCTGGCCTGTCTTGCTTCACGTATACCGTACGGCACTAGAATTACTGCTGGTTTGCTAAAGCGTATTGACCAGGCAGAAGAGTATTTAAATGGCCTTGGTTTTAAACAAGTACGCTTGCGCCACTATAACGGGCTTTGCAGGATTGAAGTTGATAAAAATGATATGATTCGTCTGTTGAAGAGGCATCAGCAGGTAGTTGAGCGTTTAAAAGATTTAGGTTATAATTATATAACGCTGGATTTAGAAGGGTATCGGACAGGTAGCTTAAATGAGGTAATTAACAAATGAACCCCGCACCTTCTAACTATTCAACTATTGAAACCGTACGGTTTAATGAATTAAATAAGAAAGAAGGTGCGGGGTGAAAAAGGTATATCTAGATTACGCGGCAACTACTCCGGTTGATCCGCAGGTTCTAGGGGCAATGGAGCCGTATTTTTTTGAGAAATTCGGTAATGCCTCTAGCCTCCATGCTTACGGGCAGGAGGCAAAGAAGGGCCTTGAAGACAGCCGCCAGATGCTGGCTGATTCTATCGGCGCAAAACCGGAAGAGATTGTTTTTACTTCCGGAGGTACGGAATCAGATAATTTTGCTCTTTTAGGAATTGCGTATGCATTAGAAAAAAAAGGCAATCATATTATTACTTCTACCATTGAGCATCATGCGATTAGCGAACCGGCAAAATTCTTAGAAAAAAAAGGTTTTAAAGTCACTTATCTTGGCGTGGATAAGGATGGCTTGGTCTCTTGTGATGATTTAAAGAAAGCAATTACGGATAAAACCATACTTGTTAGCATTATGCATGCTAATAATGAAATTGGCTCAATACAACCGATTGCGCGATTATCAGAAATCGCCAAAGAAAAAGGGATTTGTTTTCATACTGACGCAGTACAGACCTTTGGGCATATTCCTATAAATGTAAATGAGCTCAATGTTGACCTGTTGTCACTCTCTGCTCATAAGTTTTACGGACCAAAAGGAGTAGGGGCTTTGTATGTTAGAAAAGGCACACGTTTAGAGACATTTATGCGCGGAGGAGATCAGGAGAGAGGTAGGCGTGCATCCACGCATAATGTTGCCGGGATAGTTGGTACTGCTGCGGCAATTGCGCTTTGCCAAGAGAAGATGGAAAGTGAGATTAAATTTCAAAGCGCTTTGCGCGATAAGCTTATTCAAGAGATTCCTTTAAGGATTCCGGAAGTCAGGCTCAATGGCCACCCTACCAAGCGCCTGCCGAATAATGTAAATTTTTCCATTAAATACATAGAAGGTGAGTCAATGCTTTTAAGCTTGGATATGCTGGGAATTGCCTGCTCCACCGGCTCAGCCTGTACCTCGAGTTCTCTTGAACCCTCGCATGTTTTATTGGCAATCGGCCTGAATCATGAGACTGCCCACGGTTCTCTGCGGGTTACCTTGGGACGTTGGACTAAAGAGAGTGATATCGATTATCTTTTGGAAAAATTACCTCCAGTTGTGCAAAAGCTGCGCGCCATGAGCCCGCTTTATGAACTTGACCCTTCCAAGAAAGTAAAGTAAAAAAAGAGGGAAAAGCCGGATGAAAGAAAAAATACTTGATTATTTAAATAAAGAGTATGATTATCTCTCTGGAGACCAAATCAGTAAACACTTGGGTATCAGCCGCCAGGGTTTATGGAAGCATATCCAGGAGTTAAAAGATTCCGGGTATGAGATAGTTGCTGTTCCCCATTTAGGATACCGTCTTGAGTCTTGCCCGGATCGGCTTTTTCCTTTAGAGATTACCCGTAACCTTAATACTAAATTTATCGGTAAAAAAATCCACTATTTCGATCATTTATCCTCAACTATGGATTTAGCTATGCAGTTGGGTATACGGGGGGAGCCTAATGGTGCGCTGGTATTGACTGAATCTCAGACAAAGGGGCGCGGCAGATTAGGGAGGAACTGGTTTTCTCCGAAATACAAAGGGATATATCTTTCCTTAATTTTAAGGCCAAAGATTCTCCCGGCAGTTTCTCCGGTATTAACATTAATGAGTGCGGTAAGTATTTGTGAAGCTGTAAAGAATGTTAGCGGAGTGGACGTACAGATTAAATGGCCAAATGACATATTTATCCATAATAAGAAGGTTGCCGGCATTCTAACTGAAATGAACGCCGAAGTTGATAAAGTTAATTTTGTAGTTATCGGCATTGGTTTAAATGTTAATAACGATAAAAAATCTTTAATTTCCCAGGCTACTTCATTAAAAGAGTTGCAGGGAAAGCCAATCAGCCGTATTCTCTTGTTGCAGGAACTTTTACGCCGGATAGAGAATAACTATTTTATCCTGGAAGACAAGGGAAGCCGGGCAATAATCGATAAATGGCGCACCTTTAGCCTTACTTTGGGAAGCCGGGTTAAGGTGTATTGCCAAAATAAGCATATTGAAGGATGCGCCGTAAACATCGATAATGACGGAAGCCTGCTTATCCGTAAGGATTCTGGTCTTATCCAGAAGATCTCAAGCGGCGATGTAATGCATTGCCGGTAATGTAAACCATTAAATAGAATCGAGTTGACAATATCCCGACTCCTGATTATACTAAATTTATGGAGTTGGGATTTTTTTGAAAGGATATGCATAATGGAGAAGAAGGAGATTAAAAAACTTTTAACACTACCTTTACCTGAGCTTATTGTAAGGGCAAATAAGATACGCAAGCAGTTTGCCAAAGATGGTGTTGAATTGTGTAATATACTCAACGCTAAATCGGGAATGTGTTCTCAAGATTGTAAGTTTTGCGCGCAATCTGCAAGACATAAGACCGGCGTAGAGGCTTATCCTCTGAAAAGCAAGGTTGAAATGCTGGAGGCAGCCAGGCGTGCCAAAGAAATAGGAGCAGAGAGGTTTGATATTGTGACCAGCGGGGACAAATTATCAAAAGAAGATTTTTATAAGATTGTAGATGCAATTCGTGAAATAACCAAGAAGATTAAAATTAAGATGTGCGCTTCACTAGGGAGTATGGGGGATAGAGAGTTCTCTTTACTTAAAGAGGCTGGATTAACACGTTACCATCATAATATTGAAACTTCACCCAGGTTTTTCAAAAAAATAGTTTCTACGCATACTTTTGAAGATAGATTAAAGACGATTAAAGCTGCCAAATGTGCTGGTTTAGAGGTTTGTTCCGGGGGCATAATTGGCATGGGTGAGACCATGGATGACCGGATTCAGATGGCGTTGATATTGAAAAAGCTCAAAGTTGATTCTGTTCCGCTTAATATTTTAGTTTCGATACCAGGAACTCCGTTGGGAGAGAGGCCAATTTTGTCCTGTGAGGAAGCAATTAAGACTATTGCGATTTTCAGGATTATTTTGAAAGATAAAATAATAAAAATTGCTGCTGGCCGAGAATCAGTATTAAAAGATTTTCAGGCTCTTGGGTTTATGGCAGGAGCAAATGGTATGCTCATTGGTGGATATCTGACGATTAAAGGAAGATCTGTGGAAGAGGATCTTAAATTGGTTGATCAAGTAAAAAAATTATGGAAGGCATAGAGGAATTCTTAAAAGAGAGGCAAAGCCAAGGGTTATTAAGGAAATTAAAGCCTGCATCTTTACGGCGTGGCGGTAAAATCTATTTTGAAAATAAAGAATACATAGATTTTTCTTCTAATGATTATCTTGGTTTATCCGGGCATCCGGCGCTTAAAGAGGCGGCAATTGTTGCAATAGATAAATTCGGCTTAGGCGCTTGCGCTTCGCGCCTATTAAGCGGTGATGCGGAAATCTTTCATCAATTGGAAGAGGCAGTAGCAAAATTTAAAAATAAAGAAGCAGCATTGGTTTTTAATTCTGGATATCAAGCAAATGTCGGCATCATCAGTTCTCTTTTCACAAAAAATGACTGTATTTTTTCCGATCGTCTTAATCATGCCAGTATTATTGATGGGATGCTTTTGTCTAGAGCTAAAATTTTTCGTTTTCAGCATAATGATTGCCAACATCTAGAATCACTTTTAAAGGAAGAAAGGACTAACTTTAAAAACGCTCTGATTATTACCGAATCAATTTTTAGTATGGACGGCGATATGGCGCCTCTAGAAGAATTAGTCAAATTAAAGGAAAAATATAATTGCCAGATTATGGTTGATGAGGCGCATGCGACAGGGGTTTTTGGAGAAAATGGGAGTGGTTTGGTTGAAGAGCAAGGTTTAAGTGAGAGGATAGATTTAATTATGGGCACATTTAGCAAGGCCTTAGCCAGTTTTGGCGCCTATCTTGTTACTTCCAGAGCAATAGTTGATTATTTGGTGAATACCTGTAGAAGTCTTATCTATTCTACTGGTTTGCCTCTTGCTGTGATTGCCTGTAATTTAGCCAGCCTGGAGTTGATTAAGGATGAGCCGCAGAGGCGTAAAACGCTTTTGTCTGGGGCTAAAATGTTGCGGGATAAATTGCAAGAAGAAGGTTTTTGCGTTAAAGGCGCATCGCAGATTATTCCGATAATCGTGGGGGATAATTTAAGGGCGCTTGAATTTGCTAAAAAAATTCAAGAGAAGGGATATTGGATTATGCCGATAAGGCCGCCTACCGTGCCCGCAGGACAGGCGCGTTTGAGGTTTTCTTTGAGTTATTATCATAACCAAGAAACTCTAAATAAACTAATCGATGATATCTGCGAAATCAGAATTTGAATTTCGTAACCGGAGCTTTAAAGATGTTTTAGTTTTGATCCCCGGCTGGGCAACTGACTGGCGGATATTTGACGGGTTAGAATTAGATTATAATTACCTTCTTGTAACCAAGCTATATGCTGCTGATTTTAATCGTAAGCTGTTAAGTCAAATGGAACAGCTCAAAATAAACAAGGTTTCTTTGTTTGGTGTTTCGCTGGGAGGATGCTTAGCAGCTGAGTTTGCTTCTGATTATCCTGAAAAGATAACTAAACTTATACTTTTGGGAATACGCAGGTGTTATGATCGGCAGTTACTAGAAAATGTAAAACGCGAAATTAGCACAGATCCGCGGCCATGGCTTTATAAATTTTATCTTAATTGTTTTTCTAAAGCTGATCGGCAAAGCTTGGCCTGGTTTAGAAAAAATCTGTTAAGAGAATATCTGGACAAGTTAAATTCCGATGGACTCATTCGGGGGCTTGATTATTTAGCCAGCCACGCTTTATCTCCGGAAGGCCTGAGGCGGGTGGCAGATATCAGGATATTCCACGGTAGCTGTGATATAATTGCTCCTCTTAAGGAGGTTCTAGAGATTAAGCCTGATTTACCGCAGGCGAAATTTACCCTGCTTAAAGATAAAGGCCACCTGTTTTGTTTAGGGAATGATTTTAGGGAGAGGTTTTATTGTGAATAAATTAAACATTACTAACAATTTTTCCCGTTATGCCCATCTTTATGATAAATACGCTGATGTGCAGAATAAAGCTGCCTTTGAGCTGATAAATTCTTTAAAAAGGAATAGTTTTTCCAGGATCTTAGAGTTAGGCTGTGGGACAGGCAATTACACACTTATGCTGCGGGATAGGTTTAAAGAAGCAAAAATTAAAGCGTTGGATATTTCAGAGGAGATGATTAACGTAGCACAAAATAAATTGAAGAATAAAGATGTGGAGTTTACGGTTAACGACGCAGAAAGGATAACTGTGGATGAGGATTTTGATCTGATTACCTCCAACGCCTGTTTTCAGTGGTTAAATGATTTGGGGAAAGCTTTGCAAAGATACGCTAAATCTCTGCAAAGAGGCGGGATGGTTTATTTTTCGACATTCGGCCCGCAAACTTTTTGTGAATTGAATACTACCTTAAAAAGCATTTTGAAAGAGAGCAGCGTGATTTCAGCTTATTTTTGTAATAGCGCTAGCCTTAAAATAATGCTTAAAGATAATCTTAAATCTGTAAAGATAAATGAGGTTTGTTATCAAGAGAATTTTACCAGCCTTAAAGGCTTATTGGAGAAAATAAAATACTCAGGGATAAGGGGTAATGGTTTGGACAAAAAAGTTTATTTTAGCCGTACGCTTCTGGAAAAATTAGAAAAGGCTTATCTTGATAGGTTTGGGGCAATTTGTGTTACTTATCAGGTATTTTTTTGCCAGGGAGAAAAACGATGAAAGGGATAACAGTTCAGTTTCCAGAAGTATCCTTAGGTGCCATTGCGAGCCAGCAATTATTACAGTGGCGGGCGAAGCAATCTAAAGAGATTGCTTCGTCGTCCGCCACTGAATCAATGGTGGACTCCTCGCAATGACACAAACATTTTCGCGAGCTAAACTATTACCGAGAGGAATATTTGTTACCGGCACCGATACCGGAGTCGGCAAATCAATAGTTACTGGCTTATTGGCAAAATATTTGCGGGAAAAAGGTTACGGGGTTATAACTCAGAAATGGGTGCAGACAGGCAGCCGTTCTAGCGCGGATATTAATTTGCACTTAAAAATTATGGGGATATCCCAAGGCTCAATCAAGGAACATTTTGATTGTGTTTGCCCATACATATTTAAACTACCTGCCTCGCCGCATTTAGCCGCTAAAGCCCAAAAGAAAGAAATTAATATTGCCAAGATCAAGAAAAGCTTTAAATTCTTATCCTCAAAGTTTGATTTTGTGATTGTCGAAGGGGTAGGGGGAGCATTGGTTCCAGTTAATGAAAAATATTTGTTGATTGATATAGCCAGACAGCTTGGTTTACCGGTATTATTAGTGGCACAAAATAAATTGGGTGCAATTAACCAGGTACTTATGACTGTGGAAGTTTTAAAAAATAGAAAAATGAATTTTTTGGGTATATTATTTAACAGTTGTAAGGGGGAGAATAAATTGGTTCTTAAAGATAATCCGGATATTATAGGTAAAATTACCAAACAAAAAATATTGGGCACACTACCTTGGAATAAGAGGGTTGATCTATTATATAAAAAGTTTTTACCGCTGGCTAAGAAAATAATCTTATGAAAAATTGGCTCAAGACCGATTTAAAATATATCTGGCATCCTTATACTCAAATGAAGGAAGCCATTAATTTGCCGCCTGTTTTAATCGAGAGGGCAAAAGGGATAAAGCTTTATGACTCAAAGGGCAAGTTTTACTATGATACTATTTCAAGCTGGTGGTGTAATGTCCACGGGCATAGCCATCCGCGGATAAAAGAGGCGATTAAGAAACAGGTTGATGTTTTAGAGCATGTGTTATTTGCCGGTTTCACCCATAAACCGGCTATTGAACTGTCTAGCGAGCTGATCGCACTTACGAAAAATAAATTTAACCGGGTATTTTTTTCGGATAATGGTTCAACCAGTGTGGAAGTGGCATTAAAAATGTCATTTCAATATTGGCATAATATAGGGGAAGAAAGAAAAACAAAGTTTGTTGCTTTGGATCATGGCTATCATGGAGATACAATCGGTGCAATGGGTGTAAGTGGCCTAGACCTTTTTAACGCGGTATTTTCTCCGCTATTGTTTTCATCATATAAAGTACCGTCTCCTTATTGCTACCGTTGCCCGGTAAAAAAAGAGAGGGCCACTTGTGCGATTGATTGCATAAAACCTTTGGAAAAGTTGCTCAAGGAGAAACATCAGGAAATCTGTGCATTGATTATCGAGCCTCTGGTGATGGGGGCAGCAGGAATGGTTATTTATCCTAAAGAATATTTAGCAAAAGTTGCGGCTTTAACCAAAAAATATAAAGTTCATCTTATCTTAGATGAGGTGGCGGTAGGTTTTGGCCGTACAGGCAGAATGTTTGCTTATGAACATGTGCCCGAGATCAAGGCGGATTTTCTTTGTCTTTCTAAAGGCATAACTTCAGGATATCTTCCACTTGCTGTAACCTTGACTACGCAAAAAATATGTGATGCTTTTTACGGGGATTATGAATTAAGAAAGACATTTTTCCACGGCCATACTTATACTGCTAATCCGATTTCCTGCTCTGCTGGTTTGGCAAGCCTAAAAATATTTAAAGAAGAAAAAACATTACAGAAGACTAGAAAGTTAATGCCTTTTTTTCATCGGGAACTTGATAAATTCAGGAATTTAGACCTAGTTGGAGATGTAAGGTATATCGGTTTTATCGGCGCAATAGAATTAGTTAAGGATAAAAAAACAAAGGAAGGTTTTGGCCTTAAAAGAAGGTTGGGTTTAGAGGTTTATAAGAGGGGGCTAAAATACAATCTTGTTTTGAGGCCCTTAGGTGATATAATCTACCTGTTTTTACCTCTTTGCACATCTAAAGCGGAAATTGATGATATTTTAAAGAGGACTTATTCAGTAATTGAATCTTTGTCTTAAAAAGGGTAATAGTTTAGTTATTGGAAGGTATCAGTAAGGTGTCATTGCGAGCGAGTGAAACGAGCGAAGCAATCTAAAACCAAGATTGCTTCGTCGGGCTTCGCCCTCCTCGCAATGACACAGTTATTTCTGGAAGCTGAATTATTACAAAAAACGAGGAATTATGTTTATTCACAGTGTATTATTTGAGATTGTGCCTAAGGAAGTTGGTAAATACCGTAAAGATAGCTTAATGTGGGCTAGGCATACCAAGAAGGCCAAGGGTTTTCTTGCCTACCATACGATGAAGCGTTATGGGTTTAAAAATCAGTATGCTTCGGTCTACGAGTGGGGCAAAAAGGCTGACCATGACCGCTTTATGCGTAAATACCATGATTGGTTGGTAAGTAAATCTAGCGCCAAAGTGAAAGTATTAGGTTACTATAATCTTAAGGCAGTAGATAAAATATAGTTGACAAACAGTAAAAATATTGTATACTTTTTACCGTAGTGAGCAAGGGAGTAGAAGTCTTGAACCGTAAGGAGAAAGAATGACACACCTTACGGTTTTTTTATTTTGTGCTTCTTTTGCTTGGTATAATTTTAGTGGAAAGGAGGAAGTAAAGAAAATGGCAAAGGGTAAAGTAAAGTGGTTTTCCAATCAAAAGGGATATGGTTTTATTACTCCTGAGAATGGCGCTGATGTGTTTGTGCATCACACCGCGATCCAGGGTGAAGGCTATAAGACCTTAGAGGAGGGCCAGGAGGTCGAGTTTGAGATTGAAAAAGGTCCTAAAGGTGAACAAGCTACTAAAGTAGTGAAGTTATAACCTAGAAGGAATAAATCAAGGGGACGGTTCTATTTTTAAATTAAATCTAAAAAAATAGAACCGTCCCCTTTATTCTTTGCTATAATAAAAATTATGAAAAAGTTTGTAGCAGTAGCCATGAGTGGTGGGGTAGATTCTTCGGTAGCGGCAGCTTTGCTAAAGAAGCAAGGCCACGAAGTAGTTGGCCTGACTATGTGTTTTTCCGCCGCAGGCGGACCCGCCTTCGGCGGTAACTCTTTTGAGTTAGAGACCAAGAAACCCAGTTGTTGCGGTTTAACCGGGATTGAGGATGCCCGGCGGGTTTGTCAAAAGCTGGGGATTAGGCATTATGTTATAAATTTAGATAAAGATTTCTCTCGCGATGTAATCCAGGATTTTTATCAGGAATATTTAAATGGCAGGACCCCTAATCCCTGCGTTAGATGCAATCAGTTTATAAAATTCGGTATTTTACTTAAGAAAGCGCTTAACCTGGGGGCCAAATTTTTAGCCACCGGCCATTATGCCAGGATCACAAAATCAAAACAGGGCTATTTGCTTAAAAAAGCCAAAGATCTTAAAAAAGACCAATCCTATTTTTTATATCGGTTAAGTCAAGATCAGCTTAAACACATAATTTTTCCTCTGGGCAATTTTACTAAATCTAAAGTACGCGATATTGCAGCTGATTTTGAGCTCAATGTGGCAGAAAAACAGGATAGCCAGGAGATTTGTTTTTTACCTGAAGGAAAACCCGGAGATTTGATTAAATCTAAAGGTTTCAATAATGTTAAGCCGGGTGATTTGGTGGATAAGGATGGTAATATTCTTGGATTACATCAGGGAATACCATTTTATACCGTAGGCCAACGACAGGGATTGGGGATTGCCAAGGGGTATCCTTTATATGTAACGCAAATTAATGCTAAAAATAACCGGGTTACCGTAGGAGAGCGTCAGGATGCTTATGGAAACGAATTTATCATTAAAGAATGGAATTTTTTAGGTAAGCCTTTTAAAAAGAAGGTTGAGATAAAGGTAAGGATACGCTATAATCATAAAGAAATCCCGGCAGTTGTCTATCCGGTCAAAGATAAGTTTAAGATAATTTTTAGAAAACCGCAGTTTGCCATAACGCCCGGCCAATCTGCAGTTTTCTATGACAAAGATACAATTTTAGGCGGGGGGATAATCCAAAAGGTTATTAAATAGATGATTAAAGAAGACAGGGAATTAGTTGCAAAGATCAAGGAATTAAAGAAAAAGCGCGATGCTATAATTCTTGCTCATAACTATCAGCTGCCTGAAGTGCAGGATATTGCGGATTTCCGCGGAGACTCTCTAGAGCTTTCCCGTATGGCCGCAAAAACAGAAGCCAAAGTAATTGTTTTTTGTGGAGTTTATTTTATGGCCGAAACCGCTTTTATCCTTTCACCAGATAAATTAGTGATTATGCCGGACATATCCGCAGGTTGTCCGATGGCCAACATGATGAGCGCTGAGGATTTAAGGAAACTTAAAAGCCAACATCCCCAGGCAGTGGTCGTAGGTTATGTAAATACTTCAGCTGCGGTCAAAGCGGAGTTGGACTATTGTTGTACCTCAACCAACGCAGTAACAGTAGTGAATGCGCTTGCCGATAAAAAAGAAATAATTTTTGTTCCCGATAAATATTTAGCTGACTATGTTTCCAAAAAAAGCGGCAGAAAATTAATTACCTGGCATGGTTTCTGTCCTACACATATTAAAATTCTCCCTGAGGATTTAAAAAGAGAGAAAAAATTCCATCCTAAGGCAAAGGTTATGGTGCATCCGGAGTGCCTGCCATCCGTGGTTGCTATGGCCGATGTAGTATTATCTACCAGCCAGATGGCTAAATTTGCCAAGGAGAGTCCAGCCAAAGAGTTTATTGTGGGTACAGAGGCGGGGTTGGTTTATCGGCTAAAGCAGGACAATCCGAATAAAGAATTCTATTTGGCTAGCGAACGCGCGGTATGTCCAAATATGAAACGTACTACACAAGAAAAAGTGCTTTGGGCACTGGAAGAACTTAGAGAAGAGGTTAGGGTGCCGCAAGATATCAGAGAGAAAGCACGCCTGGCTATTGAGCGCATGCTTAAAATTGCCTAATGAATATTCCGATCGTCTTTGAGGATGATTGGCTGCTTGTGGTTGATAAGCCTGCTGGATTATTAAGTGTTCCAACGCCGAAAAATGAATCGCGCACTTTGACAAGTATTTTAAACCAGGACGCGCAGGAAAGAAAATTAGGGGTTAATCTTTATCCCTGTCATCGTCTTGACCGGGAGACTTCGGGGCTAGTGATTTATGCCAAAACCAAAACAATTGAGCAGAAAATGGCAGATGCTTTTAGGGATAGGAAGGTGAGCAAGAAATACATCGCTTTTGTGCATGGGAAATTATCACATCCGCAAGGTAGTATAAGTTCTGCTATTGAAGGCAAAAGTGCGCTGACAAAATATAAGGTTATGCAGGAGAAAAGTAATTATAGTGTGGTTGAGGTGGTGCCTGCTACCGGAAGGACTAATCAGATCCGCATTCACTTTAAGAATATTGCGCATCCTTTGGTAGGAGAGGATAAATTTGCTTTTCGTAAGGATTTTAATTTACGTTTTAAGCGCCTTTGTCTACACGCGCAAGAGCTTGAATTTTTACATCCGGTAACGCAGAAGTCACTTTCTTTACGTTTAGAATTGCCGCTTGATTTGAAGAAATTTTTAGAAGAGCATGCATAATATTACTGATTTGATTTTTATCTTCGGTGCAAAATATCTGTTCTTGTTTGTGGTTGCCATCGGTTTTGCCTGGTTTTTAACCCAACCTAAATCCAAAAAGAAAGAAATCTTGATTTTTGCCTGTATTAGCCTACCGTTAATTTTTATTATTTTCAAGATCGCCGGGTATCTTTATCACAATCCACGTCCTTTTATTGAGGGGCATTTTAAGCCTTTAATTTATCATAAGGCGGATAATGGTTTTCCTTCACAACATGAATTGTTAGTTTCAGCTATTTCAGCGATAATTTTTGTCTTTAGCCGGCGTATGGGTTTTGTATTAGGAATTTTGGCATTATTTGTAGGTTTTTCTAGAGTATATGTCGGCGTGCATCATATGATTGATATTGTTGGGAGTATAATAATTTCAATTGTTGCGGTAAGCTTGGTTTATTTTATTCGGCACCTATTATTGCGAGCTCGCACTGACACCCCGCGCTTATAAGGTATTGCGCGGGTGTGCCCCTGTGGGCAGGAGGAGTAAAATTGAGTATAATTGTTTTGGGAACAGTGGCATTGGATAGTGTAAAAACCCCTTTTGGAAAACGTAAAGAATTGCTTGGTGGATCTGCTGCGCATTTCTCCATGACCGCCCGGCTTTTTACCAAGGTTAATTTGATCGCCATTGTTGGAGGAGATTTCCCAACAAAACACATTGCTTTCTTAAAGAGCAAAGGGATTAATTTGAGTTCTTTGATTATGGAAAGCGGAAAAACATTTAGGTGGGAGGGCGAATATAAGGGTGATTTAAATTCAGCCCTTACCATAAATACAGAATTAGGCGTACTTTCGGTATTTAAACCTCAGGTTTCCGAAGAGCAGCGTAAAATCGAAAATATATTTTTAGCCAATGTTGACCCGGATATCCAGGAGCATCTCTTGCGTAAGATGCATTCTCCGAAATTAGTCGGCTTAGACAGCATGAACTATTGGATTAATACTAAACGCAAAGAACTGATTAAGTTGCTTAAGTTTATAGATATTTATGTGGCTAATGATCAAGAAGCCAGGGATTTATCGGGTGAAAGTAATCTGATTAAGGCGGCAAGGTGTTTGTCTTCTTTTGGCCCCAAGATGGTACTTATTAAAAAGGGTGAGCATGGTGTTTTATTTTATAGCCGCACTTTGCATGCCGCAAGCAGGCTTGTTTTTTCGCTTCCTGCGTATCCGGTTGAGAAAGTAGTTGACCCTACGGGAGCAGGGGATACCTTTGCCGGCGGGTTTATGGGGTATTTAGCAAAGAGCGGCAAAATAAACTCTTCGACGATAAAGAAGGCCTTAGCTTATGGGACGGTGGCAGCTTCTTTTAATGTGGAAGATTTCGGTTTATATAGGACAAGGAAGCTTACCTTGGGAAATTTAGAGAGGCGCCTGATTAAATTTAAAGATTGTTTCTTGTTCTAATTTTAAAAGTCGACCTGAAAATAAAAAATAAGTAAAAACTATGGATACGCCATCCTGAATCCGCCATTGATTTTAGTGGCGGACGAAGAATCTAGATCCTTCGCTTGCCACTGATCCGATGGCGGGCTCAGGATGACTTAATCGGGAGGATAATTATGTTAGCAGAAAAAATTTTTAATGATTATAAGGAAGCAATGAAGTCGCGGGATGCTTTGAAGAGTTCAGTTTTAAGTTTTTTACGGGCGGATATGCTAAATCTTGCAACTGCTAAGAAAAAAGATAAACTTGATGATACGGAAATTATTACCGTAATCAAGAAACAGATAAAACAGCGTCAGGATTCTATTGAGCAGTTTACCAAGGGTGGCAGATTGGAAGCGGCAGAAAAAGAGAAAAAAGAATCGGAAATCTTAAAAAGTTATCTGCCCGCAGAAATGCCGCCTGAGGAGATTAAGCGTCTGATCGAAGAGGCAGTTATTGCAACAGGTGCAAGTAGTATGAAGGATATGGGCCGCTTGATGAAAGAGTTAACTGTAAAAATATCCGGAGGAGCTGATGGTAAATTGGTCAGCGACTTGGTAAGGCAGAGATTAAGTAATCCTTCCTAAATACATATGTTTTCCTCGTTAAAGGTTAGGTACTTTCGTATATATTGGCTGGGTATGTTTGTATCTTTGATAGGCACCTGGATACAAAGCGTTGCCCAGAGCTGGCTGATTTTTCAGCTGACCAACTCCGCATTTCTTTTGGGGGTGGTTGGTTTTTTGGGTTCGATACCTATGTTTGTACTTTCTTTGTTTGGAGGTGTTTTGGCCGACAGGGTAAATAAAAGAAATATTTTGATTTTTACTCAAGGGGCTTTTATGCTGCTGGCTTTTTTACTAGCGGTTTTAACCCAGTTTAAACTTATTACACCGGTACAAATTATGTTCATTGCCTTGTTTAACGGCATAATTATGGCCTTTGATGCGCCAGCCAGGCAATCGATAGTAGTGGAGTTGGTGGGTAAAAAGCATCTTTTTAATGCCATTACTTTAAATTCAGTAGCTTTTAATTCTTCACGTATTATGGGCCCTGCGATTGCCGGCGTGTTGATTTCGATAATCGGGATGAGTGGGTGTTTTTATTTAAATGGGATTAGTTTTTTGGCGGTAATTATCGCGCTTTTTTGTATTAAATTCGGTAAAAGTACGGCTCGCAATAGTAACTCTGCCTTAAGGGACCTTAAAGAAGGATTGATTTTTATCAGAGGTAATCGTCTTATCTTAGCTTTAGTAAGCATGGTTGCGGCGGTGAGTATGTTTGGTGTTTCTTATGTTATCCTTATGCCGGTTTTTGCTAGTAATGTACTTCATACAGGTGCAAGTGGTTTAGGGGTGTTAATGTCTAGTATTGGTATTGGAGCTTTGATCGGATCTTTGGGCTTAGCCAGCCTCGGTGATTTTAAATCTAAGGGCAGGCTTTTAATAGGATCGGTATTTTTATTTTCTTTCTCTCTGATAGCCTTCTCATTATCTAAAAATTATGTACTATCTGCCTTTACTTTAATTTTCGTGGGTTGTTCAAGTTTTATTCCGGTTGCTTTAATTAATACCTTATTGCAAATTAATGTGCCAGATGAATTTCGCGGCAGGGTGATGGGCCTTTTTATGATTACTTTTGCCGGAATTATGCCTTTTGGGAACTTGATTTCCGGAAGCCTTGCGCAATCATTGGGAGTATCAACGGCTCTTCTTTTCTGCGGCTTTACTTGTTTGATATTATTTGCTTTAATTAGTTTTTTATTTCCGGGATTAAAGGATTTATAATAGATTTTATTTGATTTATTCATATATTTTGCTAGAATTATTATTGATAAGCTTGCCGGCAGGGAGGTGAACAGGCTCCGGCAATTTCAAAATAATTAAACGTCATAATATTAAATTTAATAAATTAGAGAGGAGCGTAAGTATGAGGAGGTTGTTAAGTTTAGGGGTAGTGGTTTTAGTGTTAGCGGCATTATCCGGTTGTGGTAAGAAACAGGAAACAGAGGAGTGGCAGCCTATTACAATGGAATCTTTAAGCGCGCCCAGTGGTTCTGTTCAACAAGCCCCAGTTTTACCGGAAACAAAGAGTGTAGAAAGTAAAGTTTTACCTTCTAGTGCATCTGTCTCGACTAAAGAAATAGTGCCTTTACCACCTCAGGGGCCGTATAAGCCAACAAATATTGAGATTCAGACAGCTTTAAAGAATGTCGGTTTTTATACCGGTAAGATTGACGGAAGCCTTGGTCCGAAAACCAAGAAGGCAATTGAAAGTTTTCAGAGCGCAAATGGCCTGAAAGCTGATGGAAAGGTTGGCCCGAAGACCTGGGAAGTACTGAGTAAACATTTGAGTGCTGTAGTAGAGCCTGTTAAGAGATAGTTAAAAAGTTTCACCTGTAAATTTTGTTTAAAATCAAAGGGACCGTTTCTATTTTTTCTTCATTGGGATTTTCTTTTAAAAATAGAAACGGTCCCGTTATTTTCATTGGGATTTTCTTTTTTACGGTGGTATAATATAACTCTATATGAAGAAATTTCCGCAAAACTTTCTTTGGGGTGCTTCAACCAGCGCGCATCAAGTCGAAGGCCAAAATATCCATAATGACTGGTGGGCGGCTGAACAAAACCATGCTCTTAAAGAACCTTCAGGTCAAGCCTGCCGGCATTATGAGCTTTATGCCCAAGATTTTGCAATAGCCAAGGAGCTCAACCATAATTGTCATCGTTTTTCCATAGAGTGGAGCCGTATTGAACCTAAAGAAGGCCAATTTGATCTTGTGGAGATCGAGCATTACCGTAAAGTTATTTCTGAATTAAAAAACCAAGGGATCCAGCCAATAGTTACCTTGCATCATTTTACCAACCCCATTTGGTTTAGCCAGAAGGGGGCTTGGTTCAATTCTAATTCTAAGAAATATTTTTTACGTTTTGTAGATAGGATAGTTAAAGAGTTTGCCAGTCAGGTAAAATTTTGGATAACCATAAATGAGCCCCTGATTTATTCTTCGCACTCCTATCTGTTGGGTGTTTGGCCTCCAAAAGAGTGTTCGCTGATTAAAACGGTAATTGTAACTTTAAATATGGCTAAAGCCCACATAGAAGCCTACCGGATTATACATAAAATTTATCAGGACAATGCTTTAGAAAAACCCATGGTTAGTGTTGCGGCTAATTTACAGGCATTTGAAATTTGTCAGCCGACATTAAAAAATAGATTAGCCCAATATTTGCGGCATAAATTATATAACCTTTATTTTATAGAGGAGCTCCTGCGTAAAAAATCCTTAGATTACATCGGGATAAATTATTACAGCAGGAGTCTGGTGGATGTACGTAGTTGGAAGATAAGGGCTCTGTTGCTAGATACCTGCAGATATAACCATGATCCTTTACCTAAGAACTCTTTAGGATGGGATATTTATCCACAAGGGCTCTATAAGCTTTTAATAGCCCTTAAGAAATATAATCTTCCTGTTTTAATTACTGAAAATGGTATATGTACTGAAGATGATAATTTAAGGTGGGATTATATCCGGGGGCATCTGGAGCAGCTGCATAGAGCTATTGGCCAGGGAGTTAAGGCGTTAGGTTACATCTATTGGTCGCTGATAGATAATTTTGAATGGGATAAAGGATTTGAAGCGCGTTTTGGCTTGGTGCATGTAGATTATCAAAATCAAAAACGTACAATTAAAGCAAGCGCAAAAAAGCTTGCGCAAGTTACCTATAGTGGGGAAATTTAAATGGACATTAAGGATAAAGAATCCATTATAAAAGAATTATCGTGTTTTGCCGGCTTTAATAAGGCAGAACTTGCGGCAATTGAGTTAAAGAGCCAAATTGTTGAATACCGTAAGGGGCAAATTATTTATGAAGAGGGTACACCTCCATGCGCCTTTTATTGCATTATTTCAGGCCGAGTACAAATTTATACTAAGGATAAAGAAGGCAAGCAGACAATTTTAGAGTATTTGCACCGCGGTAAATATTTCGGTATCATTTCTTTACTTACTAATGAAGCGCATTCGGTTACGGCCCAAACGATAAATGATTGTATTATTCTTGTAGTTAAGAAAGATGATTTTAATTCTGTTTTGGAAAATACTCCGAAGCTGGCTATTGATTTAAGCCGTTCATTGAGCCGCCGGCTTAAACGTAAAGATATACATCAGAAAAAAATATTTGAAAGTACAGTTATTTCAGTTTTTAGTTCTTATGCGCAAGCAGGAAAAACTATCTATGCTTTGAATCTGGCTCTAAGTTTGAAGCATGAAACGCATAAATCAGTGATTATTTTGGACATCTTGCCGAGAGAAAAAATACATACTTTACCAATTAAACTAGAAATCCAGCAATCTCCTATATTTGACTTATCTTCCGGTACTGATATTTATACCTTACCAAATGATTTTATTATAAAAAGTAGCTTTGGCATAGATTTGTTCTGTTTCTATTACCAAGAAGATAATGATCTCTGTCTTAAGCGGTTAATCGAGATATTAAGTATTCTGGTTAATGATTATCATTATATTCTGTTGGATCTACCGGCGGCCATGGATCGTTCGATTATCAGCATGCTTAATCAGTCGGATTTTATCCATATATTAAGCAGCCCGGATCCTGTGGATTTAAAACGCACTAATAATCTGAACAACCGCCTTAAGACGGATTTTAATTTTGATCCTGTTAAAATCAAGACGATTGTTAATGAATATAAATTATCTAAGATTAATTATAGTGAAGAGTTGGAGATTTTAGGCCAGGATATTTTTGCTACTATTCCTAAGATTGAATTTGATGCTCCTGCGCGCCTGATTATCGATGAACCTGATTGTGAGTATTCTAAAGCAGTCAGGAGAATCGCCCGGCAACTGGGAGATTGTTTAGTTGGCCTGGTTTTAGGGGTGGGAGTAGGCTATGGTTTTTGCCATGTGGGAGTATTAAAGGTAATTGAGGAAGAAAAAATTCCAATCGATGTTATTGTAGGTTCTAGTATTGGCTCCTTAATTGCTAGCCTTTGGGCTATTGGTAAAAGCAGCAGTGAAATTCTCGAGATTACAAGTGAGTTCAGAGAGCCAAAACATATTTGGGGATTAATTGATATAACTTTTCCCCGGTTTAGTTTTATTAAAGGTAATAAATTATACCGTTTTTTAAAGAAACACCTGGGGGACAAAACTTTTTATGATGTGAAACTCCCTCTGAGGATAATTGCCAGTAACGTGCATAAAAAAGAGGCCAAGATTTTAGATAAAGGATCTCTGGTTGATGCTATAATGGCAAGCTGTTCGATGCCGGGTATTTTTGCGCCTTTTAAATTCAAGGAAGAGGTTCTTTTCGATGGGGGAGTAACCTATCCTTTGCCTACTGAGCCTTTAATGCAAATGGGAGTTAAAAAGATTATCGCGGTGAATGTTACTCCTTCCCGGGAAGATATTCTAAAGCAATTAAAGAAGCTAAAAGAGGTGGTTCCTTCCGGAAATGTTGTTGGTACTCAAAAGAATAAGCACCTAAGTTTTTTTGCCAGGTTTAAAAGCATTTTTAACCTCAATATTGTAAATATTATTTTTAGTAGTGTCGAAGTTTTACAATCTGAGGTAGCCAGGCGAGAAGGGGAATTGGCTGACATTGTTTTACATCCGGACACATCAGGTTTATTTTGGTTGGAATTGCATAAAGCAAGTGAATTCGCCAAGCGCGGGGAAGAAGAGGCACGCAAGCATCTGGATGAGATCCGGCAACTGATTAATGAATAATAAAGCCATTCCTTTATAGTTATGGGATGGCTTACCCCTCTGGGGTAAAAAGGAGTTGTAAATGAATAAATATTTTGTTTCAGTTAGCGCATTTTATTTAGCAGCAGTGTTTCTCTCAGGATGCTCTACGGTTAAAGAGATGGGCAAGGGTTTTATTGGGGTATCTACACAGGTTCTGGAGGATAAGCGTAAAGATGCGGTGAAAAAATCTTTTGCCTTAGGTTATAACGATTGTTATACCAAGGTTAAGGATATATTAGCCCAAGGGAATATTCCACCGTATATATATTCGGAGGATCCCAAAAAGAAGATGATTGCTATTTACCTGTCTCAGGCAGATACTACTCCGGTGGGAATATTTTTTACCGAGGAAGCAGGAGTCAATACTTTGGTTGAGATATCAAGCCCCAGTACTTACGCAAAAGAAGAAATTGCCAACAGAATATTTACTGGTATTAATATATTACTTGAGCCTAAAGTTCAGCCACAGGGTGGTAATTTGATTAGTAATAACCAAAGCCAGCAAGAGGAGAAGAAAGCTAATGTTGAAAAAAAACCTAGCAATTAAGGATTTGATTAAAGAGTGCCATCGTGTTGCTAAATCTAAAGGCTGGTGGGAGGATAGCCGTAACGACGGGGAGCTGATTGCACTTATGCATTCTGAGCTATCCGAGGCCCTGGAGGCAATGCGTAGTCACGATAAAGAGAATAATCTGGCGGAAGAGTTGGCAGATTGTTGTATTCGCATATTTGATTATTGTGGTTCAAGAAAAATAGACCTGGAGAAAGCATTATTAAAGAAGATTGAATATAATAAAACCCGGCCTTATCGGCACGGTAAGAAGTTTTAGAGAAGATAAAAATAATGAACGAAACAGTTTCCGCTTTAGCCTGGAAACTGTTTCGAGCCTAATCGGGAAATGGGGTTAGAGTCTAACAGGAGGATAAAAATGCCATACGATAGCAGCTTGGATACGCAGGTTTTTACCCGTTTTTGGGAAAATGATTCTGGAAAAATTGCGGTTAGTGTTTATTCTTATAACAACGGCCCTAAAAAGATCCAGATTAGCAGGGAGATAAAAGATAAAAATGGCGAATATGCTTTTGCCAAACTCGGGAGGTTGACAAAAGAAGAGGCGCAAGGTGTGTTGCCGTTGCTTCAGGAAGCACTGAATAATATGTAAAAAGTTATGGCACAATTAAAGAAAAGAGATAGTTGGGGATCACGGCTAGGAATTATTATGGCGGTGGCTGGTTCAGCCATCGGTCTTGGTAATTTTTTACGTTTTCCGGCCAAGGCTGCGGCAAATGGCGGTGGGGCTTTTATGATTCCCTATTTTATTTCCTTGCTTCTTTTAGGTATTCCTCTTATGTGGATTGAATGGACCCTGGGACGTTACGGAGGAGGTTTTGAACATGGCACTGCTCCTGGGATATTCCACAGCCTTTGGCAGAAAAACCGTTTCATCAAATATTTCGGAATAATTGGGATATTCGGGCCGCTGGTTATTTTTATTTATTATACTTTTATTGAATCCTGGACTCTTGCCTATAGTTTTTTTGCTTTAACCGGTAAATACGCTTCTTTAACCAATCAATTTACCATGCGTAGTTTTTTAACAGGTTTTCAGGGCCTAGAAAAGAATCAGTATTTCAGCGGCATAGGTGTTGCTTATACATTCTTTCTGATAACCTTTCTGCTGAATATTTGGGTGATTTATTATGGGATTAAGGGCGGTATAGAAAAATTATGTAAATGGGCAATGCCGGTTCTGTTTATTTTTGGCATAGCGTTGATGCTTAGGGTTTTGACATTGGGTACTCCGGATTTGGCTCATCCTGATTGGAATGTTTCGGGTGGTTTTGGTTTTCTATGGAATCCGGATTTCTCTGCTTTAAAATCAGCAAAGGTCTGGCTTGAAGCTGCCGGGCAAATATTTTTTACTTTAAGCGTAGGGATAGGTGTAATTCTTACTTATGCTAGTTACTTAAAAAAAGCTGATGATGTTGTGCTTTCAGGAACAACCGCTTCAATGACTAATGAATTTGCCGAGATTATTCTAGGAGGAAGTATTGTAATACCTGCGGCTTTTGTATTTTTTGGCCCGGTAGATATTAAATCTATTGCTCAATCAGGGGTTTTTAATCTGGGTTTTGTAACCATGCCATTGGTTTTAAACAAGCTTCCGATGGCGGCAATATTTGGTTTTTTTTGGTTCTTCTTGTTATTTTTATCCGGGATAACCTCTGCGGTATCTTTGGCCCAGCCGGCTGTAGCATTCTTAGAGGATGAATTTAATATCAACCGTAAACGGGCAGTTTCTATATTTGGGATAGTTTCATTTATATTATGCCAGCCGGCGATAATTTTCTTAGGCCACGGGGTGGTCGATGAGCTGGATTTTTGGGGCGGTACATTTTTCCTGGTAGTATTTGCTACGATTGAGACGATACTTTTTGCCTGGGTGTTTGGTATGGATCGTGCTTGGGAGGAGATACATAGGGGAGCGGATATGTCTATTCCGAGGGTTTATAAATTCATCATTAAGTATATTACGCCCCTGTTTTTATTTATTATACTAGGAATGTGGTTTGCCCAAGAGTGGCTGCCGATAATTTTGATGAAGAATGTATCTGGCATAGATAAACCTTTTATTTTAGGTACGCGTTTGGTTCTGTTGTTTATATTTATAATTTTAGCTGTTCTAGTAAAAATAGCCTGGCGCAATAGAAAGTTAAAACAGAGGAGTTAAAAGGTGAAATTTTCAGGATGGATATTTTTAATTTTTTCATGGGGGGTGATTATTAGTCTGGCGGCTTTTTGTTTTTTAAAAGTCTTCTCAAAAAAGGAGATAAGATGAGGGGGTCTTTTTTGTTTGTTTTGTTTTCGTATTTATTAATTTCAATCTGCGGGTGTGCGCCTTTAATTATCGGAGCAGCCGCAGGTGGTTTAGGTGCATATGCGGTAAGTAGGGATACTGTACAGGGAGATACGGATAAGAATTACGAGGCGCTTTGGGATTCAGCTTTAAATGTCGCCAGAGCCCGTGGTTTAATTCAGCAAGAGGATACGAATACTGGCTACATTGAGTTAGGCGCAGAGTCCAGTAAAGTGTGGATAAAATTAGTCCGCTTGACTCAGGCTACTACTCGCCTTAAGGTCTCTGCCCGTAAATACCATTTCCCGAATATGGAGCTGGCCCAGGATATTTTTGTTAAGATTATGACCGGGGTAAAATAGAAAGCCATAAAATATTTCCCCTTTTCTTTTTGGGAAATTTGTGTACAATATATCAAAAGTATGGAAGTATTCTAGCCGAGATAGCTCTCCGCCACAAAGCGTTGGCGGATTCGCTAAGGCATAAAAGTTCGCCGAGATAGCTCAGTGGTAGAGCGCGGCCCTGAAAAGGCCGGCGTGGGGGGTCCGATTCCCTCTCTCGGCATTTTAGTTTTTTTCTTCAGCGTATAAATAAAAAAAAGGGGGGGGTATAACCTCTCTTTTTTT